>CAUTZW010000117.1:0-2557 GCA_963543045.1 uncultured Treponema sp. | reverse complement strand
AAGAGATTTAACGTTGTCTGCCGCCTGCTTTAAGTTTGTCTGTCGACAAACTTGCTAGCGGGTAGGTAGGTGGGCGGACAGGATGGATTGAACCGGCCGCGTACAAAACCGCTTGCAGTTAGTCCGTAAACCATGGACGCATAAGTCCATGAAGCATGGGTGCATAAGTCCATGAAGTGTGGGCGCATAAGTCCATAAAACACGGACGCATGCGCCCATAAAATCCGGACCCTGCCGATGCGCTCGGTGCGCAAAAGCCGCCGTCCGCGTCGGCAACGAGTTTGCCGTACGGGAAAGGAGAGAGGATTTTAGAGAGAGAGAAAGGCGAAAACGGAAAGAACCGCCTTACGCAAAACAGGCGAGCGGAGACGGCCGACCAGTTGAATCTGTACGGTAAAGTCCCCCCGTCCGCCCGCCCCGATACGGTAATATCGGGCAGTCCGATACGATAATGTCGGACACCCCGATATGGTAATGTCGGATAGTCCGATACGATAATGTCCTTCCGGATTGGGACAATGCAATCCAAATGGAGAAGAGAGGAAGGAAATACGGAAACGGAAAGAACCGCCTTACGGAAAACAGGAGATTGGCGGACGCCAAAGTTCAACCGCCGCCGCACCGAGCCCAGTCTTCCGTATCCCGTTTTCCCGTCCGCCCCGCTCGCTTCAACGTCGAGTTTTGTCAGGCTTCCGCCTGTCAAAACATCGCTTATTGAATGCCGTTTTTCAGGCTAAAGCCTTCCAAAACGGCGGAAAAAATAATTTCGGATGTTGAAACATCCTCAATATATTTTTTTAGGAGAATACCATGAAAACAACAAAACGGTTCTCAATCAAAGCGCGGATGATGATCATTTTCGGCAGCTTGATTGTGGTAGCGCTTTCTCTTTTAAGCGTTTTCGTACTCTATCAGTCCCAGACAGCGGTGATGGAAAAGGTCACAACTCATCTTTTGGACAAGGCGAGCGACACCGCCGCCATCCTTGACGGAGAGATAAAACAGTGGTTTGAGTACCTTGAAGGAATCGCCTCGCAGCAGATCCTGCACGATAAAAATGTCAGCTACGCGGAAAAAAATCGCATACTCTCAGAACTTTCAAAGGAAGACGAAGGGATTATTGCTTTTGTCATAATTGATCCGAACGGAATGTATCATCGGCCGGACGGAGCGCAGTTTGACGTTTCCAGTCAAAAGTGGTTTAAAGATTCAGAGCGCGGCGTCAAAAAATATTTCTCCGAGCCGTTTCGAGACATAGAAACGGGAAAACTCATCACGCAAGCGGTCGTTCCCATCCGGGAAAAAGACAATACGCTCACGGGCGTGCTGGCTGCGGTGTTCGACGGCTACACGCTTTCAAATGCAATCGATAGCATTCAGGTCGGGAAAACGGGCGGTTGCTTTATCCTGTCCGAGTCGGGAGTCAATATCGCCAACCGGCATCGGGACTTAGTTGAAAAACAATTCAATGCCATCGAGGCTGCGAGGACCGATAAAAGCCTTGCCGATGTTGCGGCGGTTATCAAAGACATTCTGAAAAGCAACGCAACGGAAATATGGTACTACACCTTCATGGGCACGCGGGACATTGTGAGCGCGGCGGTTATGAAAACGACCGGCTGGAATGTCGTCATCGAAGCGCCCGTTCAAGAGTTCTTGGACACGATCAATGTGTTGCGCGTCGGAGTCGTCGTCGCCGCGTTCCTCATCCTGCTTACCGCTCTCGTAATCGTGTCTATTTTTAGCCGCAAACTCGTGAGTCCGATTCAAAATTCCGTTCCCGTCCTGCATAAAATCGCGCATGGGGACTTCACGGTGCGTTTGCCGATGGTCGGAAACGATGAAATTACCGATATGTTTGAATACTTCAACGAAACGATTGCAAAAATCGGCTCTTCTATTCAGCAAGTCGGCGTCAATTCAAACACGATGGAAAATATCGGCGCCGAGCTTGTGTCCAATATGACCGAAACGGCGAGCGCCGTGAACGAAATCAACTCCAATATCGACGGGGTGAAGGAGCAGGCGATGACGCAAGCGGCGAGCGTTACCGAAACGGCCGACACCGTCGCAAAGATTATCCGCACGATTGAAAACCTCAACGGCAGCATCGAAAGTCAGAGCGCGAGCGTCGTACAGTCGTCCGCGTCGGTTGAAGAGATGGTCGCAAATATCACGTCGATCACGCAGTCGCTCGAAAAAAGCGACAACATGGTGAAGATGCTCGCAACCGCCACCTCCGAAGGCAAAACGACCTTGCAAACGTCGAACGCCGTCACACAAAAGATTGCCGAAGCCTCCGGCGGCCTCCTCGAAGCGAGCTCTGTCATCCAGAACATCGCGAGCCAGACAAACCTGCTCGCCATGAATGCCGCCATCGAAGCGGCTCACGCGGGGGAAGCGGGCAAAGGCTTTGCCGTCGTCGCCGACGAGATTCGTAAACTGGCGGAGGAATCCTCCGCACAGGGCAAAGCCATCACCGACACGCTGAAGAAATTGAGTGACGAGATTGCCGGCCTTTCCGCCTCCTCCAAAACCGTCGAAGAAAAGTTCAACG
>CAUTZW010000116.1:0-2620 GCA_963543045.1 uncultured Treponema sp. | reverse complement strand
GAGTAGAGTATACACCGCGCTGAATGCGGACGAGTTGAAAGAAGGGAGCAAGGTAATTCTTGCGGACAGGTTAAGCGAACTGAAAAGATGTGTAAAGGAAAACGCAAAACCAGAGATTTTAGCCAAAATAAAAGTAGAACAGGCAATATACCGTTTTACATGTAATTTGCCGTCAGGTGGTATTAATGAATTTGCCCTTGCCTACCTCATCGCGCCGCCCGCAGAGCCGCAATACAAGCCCTTTCCCGACAACGAAACGGCATTAAGAATCATAGCCAAACACGGCGGATGGATAAAAAATGCAGAAGGACTCTGGATCATAACAAATCTGATAATCAGCAATGAAGTTGAAGGTGGAATATATGTTCGCGATGGTTGGCATTCTGCAAAATTCGTTCTTAACAACTTCACCTTTGCCGATGACGGCTCTCCCGTCGGCGTAAAAGTCGACGACGACGCGGACAACGACACAGGAGAGGACTAAAAGTCCGCGCGGCGCAACACGGATACAAGGCGGGTTCAAGCCCCGCGCGTCGACATAAAACGAATTGCTGCGCAGCTTTTTAGTTTTGAAAACACGTTTTAGGAGTAGGACATGGAAAAAACAACATTGCAGGATTTGACATACCGCATTGAACGATGCGCCGGAACGCCGGCATACGCCATTACGCAGTACCGCGAAGCGGAAGACGGAGCGATTTATCTGGTCATGCGCTGCCGCAACAAAGCCGAATGCGCAGCTGAATCAGATACGGACGACGACACAGACGCGGACGCGGACGGCAACGAGGAGGCGTAACATGGAAAACTTGTACAAATCCATCGTGAATACCGGACGGGTAACGTTTACCAACACCGAAAAGATGAGCCGCGACGAATGGCTTAATCTCCGCCGGAGCGGCATTGGCGGCAGCGACGCGGGGGCGATCATGGGCTTAAACAAATACGCAACGCCGTTAAGCGTCTATCTTGCCAAAAAGGAAATGAGCCGCTTTTCCGGCAACGCCGCAACCGAGTGGGGCAACCTTCTTGAAGAGCCTGTGCGGCAAAAAACGCGCGAAGAATTCGGCTGCCCGATAGAAACCGTGCCCGGTATGTTTACGAGCAAGGAGCGCCCGTTTATGAACGCCAATCTTAACGGACTCATTTATTTTGCGGACGAGAGGGAAATCGGAGGAACCAAAGTACAAGGACTGTGCGGACATGAAATCAAAACCTCCCGCACCGGAGACGGCTTTACGGACGACGAAATCCCCGACAGCTATTACGCGCAGGCGCAGCACTACATGGCGGTAACCGGACTTGAAATGTTCGTCTTGACCGTATTCATCTTTGAAAAGTACGCAGGACGGCATTATGCCGTTCCCCGCAATGAAGAGTTTATCGCGCTCCTTATCGACGCGGAGGCGGCGTTTTGGCAGAAAAACGTACTCGAAGAGGCAATGCCCGCGCCGACCGGCAGCGAAACCGAACTCGACTTGCTGAAAAGTCTGCCGATGGCGGATGAGGTACAGCTCGACGACGAAAGCGGGCGCATCCTCGACGAAAAAGCGGAACTCGACGCGGAAATAAAAGCCTTGCAGGAAAAAAGCGACATCCTGAAAGAAAAAATCTTAATCAAGATGACCGAAAACGCCTCCGGCGCGGAACAAGCGGCAAAGACGACCGCCAAATGCGGCGCGTGGAAAATCACGCTGACGACGCAGACGGCAAAACGCGTAGACGCGGCGGCGTTAAAAAAAGCCGGTATCTACGACCAATACGCCAGCGAGAGCGTATCGCGCGTACTGCGCATCACAAAGGCGAAGGAGGCGTAATATGCGCTTTTTGTGGTTTGACGCCGAAACGACGGGACTTGACCCCTGCGACAGCGCGCCGTTTCAGCTTGCCTTTATCCTTGTCGACAACGGCAAAGTCGTAAATGAAAACGTGTTTTCCTCAACCCTTTGAGCGAGACAATCAAATATCACGAAGAGGCGGGAAAGATACACGGCTATTCGGAGGAGCAAATCCGCGCATTCGCACCGGAAAAAGAGCAGATGGAAAAGATCAGAGACTACTTTGACAGCTGCCGTTTCCTGTGGGGCGAACACGGAAACACGAACGAGCGCGTCATCATTGCAGGCTACAACGTCGGCTTTGACATAAAGCACTTGACGGCTGCAAAGGTGCGCTTGAAGGTTTAACCGGCGTATCGTACGCGCGGGTGTTCTTCAACTTCAATACGCGAAGCACGATTACGCTGTCCGGAGGCGTGGCGCTCAAACCGCGCACTGCCTATATCGTCATTCACGGCAACAGCGACAAGATAGCGGAGACCTACGCCGCCTACATGAGCGCGCCGACGCAGAATTCGTCCATTGCAGCCGGAACGAGCGTCAAGTGGATTACCTCCCATGATGTTCGCGTTCGTCAATCGCATAAGGAGCTCAACGGTAAGATATTCAATAGCGATAGCTTGCCGGATGAGAGATACGATTACAACTGCCGCTGCGCCCGTATTCCCGTCGACTACGCAGATTGACGGACTCGAAGCCCCCGAGCCAGCAAACTAAAACTACACGGTCAAATTATCCCGCCAGCCCCGATACAGTAATGTCGGAAGGTCCGACCGCGTACG
>CAUTZW010000115.1:0-2706 GCA_963543045.1 uncultured Treponema sp. | reverse complement strand
TTGCACAATATGCAATAAAAAGGCGGGAAGTTTTCGGCGGTTTTGCTGATTTTTCCCGCTTTTTTTAATCTCGGTTAAATCATCTCAATGAAAATAAAACGCTATCCTTATGAGGTAAATCCAAATTAAGGAGACGCAAATGCTTAAACTGCAAATCATCCGGTACGGAAAATCGTACCGCTTCAAAGCCGATGAGAGTAAGCCGGACGGCTTTTAAAACAACTGGAAAAACAACAGCCTCGACGAGCTTATTCTGACGAATAATGGTGCAGAAGTTTTCAAATGCAAATGCCGGAGCGTCACAAACTACTGCTTCGGCGATCAGCGACCCGGCGACACGATTGTGCACGGCGATACGGTTCGGGAGGGTGGTTTTACGCTGCGCTGTTTTGTCCCGCCGAGAAACTTTCACGGGGAAATCCACGCAATCACAAAGACACGCGACATCGACGGGCAGGAGATTGACCGCAACGCAATGCAGACGACAAAAGACGGCTTTCAGAATGGACGCTGGCTCATCCATGACCGCTACTCCCAAAAAAAGTTGAAGGAGGTGCGCTTTGCCGTCAAATAATCTTCTGTATAGTGCGGAAAGCTATGAAGCCGCGATAAAAAAGCTCTTTCCGCTCGGCGCGTATTGGGACGCGCAGTTCGATAATCCGGAAAGCGACCTCTCGCAATGTGTGAAAGCAAAGGCGGCGGAACTTTACCGATTCCGGAACAGGTTTCAAGATTTAATCACTGAATCCACGCCCAAGACGGCAGAGCGAACGCTCGACGATTGGGAGCGCGTCTTACTCGGCACGGTTAATCCGAGCCTTCCGCCAGAACTGCGGGCGGCAGAGAATGGAGTCCTACAGACTTAACGTACTTTCCGCCCGTACGAGATTTTCGGGCGGAAAAGAGTGTAGTTTGAATGACGGAGTTGAGTTTCCGCCCTAACAAGTTTTCCTCTTCGGAAAACTTGAGGAAAATCGTGTTTTAAGCAAACGAAAGGAAAAACTCGCTATGCATGGTGATTGAAGCCAATACAACCGCCAAAGGATGTATCCGCCCAAACTACGCAACGAGTTTTCGCAAGAAAACTCGGGCGGACTGCAAGAACCGTATGCGGTGTCAAACACCGTTTGTGCAGTCCGCAAGGGCATACAAGGGCGGGCATCAATCGTATGTGTTCTCCGGCAAGTTTTTCGGTCGTCTTTGTGGAAGCGGAAATCACAAATCCCGGACGCAAAGCGGACTTTGAGCAGGTTATGCGGGCTTCGCTCTTGGCGAATATGATTGTTTATTTTTTTATGTTTGATTTTTAGGAAGACTGTATGGCAGGAATGTATCTAAACAACGAGGAGATAACGATTTACGGCGAGAAAGTGCAATGGCCGGGCGTGGATAAAAACGGCAAGTTTACAAACGGCAGCTTTTCCGATCCGCATGAGCCGCCGAGTTTTATTCCGGCGAACACGATAAATTTGATTTTGGATAATCTTTCAGAATTGATAACGAAACTTGGCGGGAAACCGGATAATTCGTCCGTAACGCAGCTTGCGAATGTCATCAAAGCAGCTGCACAAGGCGATTCCACCGATAAGAAGCCGTTTCAAGGACTGGGGCTGGTCAAGACTGCGAACAGCTTGCCGCGCATGGCGGAAGCCGGTAAAAACGCACCATGGGCAGCGAGTCCTAACTGGGTATGGAATCTCATACTCGGTAACGCGGAGCAAGGGTTTAGGGAGAAGGTTATAGCCGCAATGCGCAGCCATGTTAAGAGCGACCCGCACGTATTCTGTTACCGCGGGCAGGTTGATGCCAATAAGCTTAATACCGCTACGGCAGTCGGCATGCATAGGGTCGCCTACCCGCTGCACCAGGGCGCGTTGTTGGCGTTCGATGCCCCTGGTTCCGTCGGACATATCCAGTTCTTAAAAGAAGATTGGCACTCTTCCACACGGTGGAAGTACCGCAATGCCGTCGACAACAAGCTCAATGGATGGAACGCGAGGCAGACGCCCGCGACAATGGTGGACACCGCCGCCTCCAACAACGCAATCTCCGCGCACATAAACCGGCGCGATAACCCGCACGGCGTAACGAAGGCGCAGATAGAACTCGGCAACGTCGACAACACAGCCGACAAGGATAAGACGGTGAAGCATGCGGCGAGCGCGAACGTTGCTGACGGCTCAAACTACGCGAACCAACTGCAGGCATTCGCGAGCGACAACTTCACCTACGGCGAGCACTTTATCAAGGCGATTCGCGAATCCGAGTGGTGGATGCGGCTTTACGGCTGTTATAAGAACGACAAAAAGGAAGCGAACTGCGTTCGCGTCGCTTACGCTGACGACGCGGGCACGGCAAGCAAGGCGGCTTCCGCTGATTCCGCCAAAAATGCCGATACGGTCGACGGCTTTCATGCGGGCAACGGCGCGGGTATGCTGGTGCCGGTTGTTGCGGTCAATGTTGGAGAAAACGCAGGTTATATAAAGTTAGGGAACGGTTTAATTGTACAATGGGGATACACACTCGGCGATGAGGTCGATGTCAAATTGCCCATCCCGTACGCGAAGACATATTCCATATCACTATCGATAAACGCGCACTCAAGCAGTGATGACTGGAGCCGCATGGGAACTTAGCAAAGCAAATCGCTTAAGGGCTTCCACATATCGGTATGTGTAAGTAACAGCGACATACAATCGGACTGGA
>CAUTZW010000114.1:0-2793 GCA_963543045.1 uncultured Treponema sp. | reverse complement strand
CGGAATATTGCAAGTAGAGTGTATCGGTACGCTTCTGTCGAGGAAACGAGTGATGGTATAAGGAAAAAGACTATAGCCGTACACGATCTCATGGAGTTTTTTGAGCGGGAGGCCGCTATGTGAGTATTTCGTGTGCATGATGACCGTCACTTTGCCGACGGGTACTGTTTTCGGGACGCGGGCGATGAGCTGGCTCGGTTTGTTGACGGACAGGCGGTGCTCCGTTTTGTGTTCTTTGCCGTCTGCCGCCACGAAAAACATGCCCTGCACGACATCTTCTTCGTTGACTTTGAGCTTGTCGCCCTCAATGAGGATGTCGTCGCCGATGGTCAACGTGCCGTCTTTTAAGCTGGTCGCGGTGTCGGTTATCGCGGCAATCCGCGCCGACTACTCGTTTGTGCCCAGTACCTTGACTGAAATCTTGTCGAGGGCATTTCGGAGTTTAGCCGTCGACACCGTGTCCACCGTCCGTTTGTGGATTTTCTCGTCAAACGAGGCATTTTCCGTCTCCCTGTCGCCGGAGACGCGAGGAGTGCGCTTAAAGCAGTCAGCGGAAGTTGTGAGAATCGCGTGTTAAATGATGCTGTAGGTTGGCAAATGGACTACAAGGGCACTAAAGGATTAAATGGCTCGTCAGCTAGTTTCCCGTATCAGCTATCCGGTTTGCTTTATGCAAACCGGAGGTGGGCAGATAATAAAATTTCTTCCACTTTTCTTACCTGAAAACCGGCGAATATTGTCGTGGCAGCGGGGTGCGGAGTGAAAGGACACTCAAAGATTGCGCGGCTCATCCCACCAGCTCCCGTGCCATCGAGCGGTTAAAGAACCGCGCTTGACGGCACAGGAAAATATACAAAAATCCGCTTTTTTGCATTGCGGAAATGTTTTATCCAAAATATAATAAAAGTCAGAAAGTGCCTGCGCCGCGTTCGAGTACCGGTGCAGACGCTTTCGTAAAAATATACGCAGAGGAGCGCTTGACACAGATGATTGACTTGCTTTATATTACCCGCCCCCGCCCCGCGCCCCCCCACCCACCCCCCACACACATCAGCTTTTCTTATAGCGTTCTTTTTACCTTCTTTCAATTCGGCTCGTTCTTAAAAAAAATACCGTATGCGATTCCGCCCCTTCTGCGGCATAACACTGTAGCGGCTCGCATCCTGCACACAAGCCGCCGGACAATACGCGCGCCGCCTTCGCATCTCCTTACAAACGAAAAAAATCTACCGAGCAATCGGAAAAACAAGGAGACTTCTATGGCATATTCGACAAAACGGTTTTCCATTCGGAAAAAATTACTCTTTATCTTCGGCTTACTGGTTTTAATTGCAATCGGACTTTTAGGCGTGCTTGCAACAAACATTGCGCGTAAAGCCGTAACGGAAAAGGTTGAGGCGCAGCTCATAGACAAAGCGACGGACACGGCGCAAATCATTGACGGGCGGGTAAATGCGTTTGAGCAGTTTCTTGACGGAATTGCGCGGATGCCGGCGTTCAGAAACGCATCGCTGTCCTATACTGCAAAAAGCGCGCTTTTGGATAAGGAAGCTGCGTTCAACAATTGGATTGTGCAGCTCAATATTGCCGATAAAAACGGCACCCTCTATTTAACCGATGGAAGCACGCGCGACATTCGGAACCTTGATTGGTACAAAAATTCCAACGGCGGGCAGGATTATTTTTCCGAACCTTTTGTGTCGCCGATCCTCAATCAACTGGTTATGGCGGTCGTCACCCCTGTTTTGGACGACAGCAACAATCACGTCGCCTCCCTAGTCGCCCTTATTCCGGGCACGTGGCTTTCCGAACAGATAAAAGATATCGTTGTCGGCCAAACCGGCTATTGCTATGTTCTCGGCACAACGGGAACAATCATCGCGCATAAAGACAATAAAATGGTCGAGCAAATGTGGAATAACGAAGCAAAGGTAAGAACGGATAAATCTTTAGAGAGCGTTGCGAAGTTCGATAAAATGGCGGTGGAAATAGGCGATCCGTCCGTCGATTATTACAAGTACAAGGGAATTACGAAAATTGCTTCGTATGCAACCATGAAAACAACGGATTGGACGGTTGTCATTAATGCGCCGAGCCACGAATTCATGGGAACCGTCAACACGCTGCGCACCTCTCTTTTGACCATCGGCATCATCATCCTCATTGTCGCGCTCGTCGTCGTATACCTGACCGCCCGCCAAATCGTGCAACCGATTCAAACGACGGTGGATGCGCTGCAAGGTATTGCGCAAGGCGAAGGCGACTTGACCGTGCGCCTGCCGATACACGGAAACGATGAAATCACCTCCCTTTCCGAGTATTTCAACCAGACGATTGCAAAGATCGGCTCCGCGATAAAGTCGGTTGACGATAATTCCGGCGTGATGCAATCCATCGGCGACGAGCTGTCTTCCAACATGACCGAAACCGCGAGCGCGCTGAACGAAATCTCCGCCAACATCGAGGGCGTGAAGGAGCAAGCGATGACGCAGGCCGCGAGCGTTACGGAGACGGCGGGAACCGTCGAAGAAATCATCCGCACAATCGAGAACCTCAACGGCAGCATCGAAAGCCAGAGCGCGAGCGTCGTACAGTCGTCCGCCTCCGTCGAGGAAATGGTCGCCAACATTGCGTCCATCACACAATCTTTGGAAAAAAGCGATAACATGGTAAAGATGCTCGCCACCGCCACATCGGAAGGCAAAACGACGCTCCAAACGTCGAATGCTGTCACACAGAAAATCGCCGAAGCCTCCGGCGGCTTGCTCGAAGCGAGCTCCGTCATCCAGAATA
>CAUTZW010000113.1:0-2901 GCA_963543045.1 uncultured Treponema sp. | reverse complement strand
TTTTTCCGCCTGCCGCTTCATCTGCGTCAATCCCCGCTTAAACTGCACGATGCGCACAGGCGGTCGTGTCGAGGCCGCTTGCCGCAACCCCGCCCACGCCGCATCGGGGGTAATCCCGATACCCCTGCCGCCCGCGCTGTATTCCGCAGGCTTTTTATTTTTCCGCCTGCCGCTTCATCTGCGTCAATCCCCGCTTAAACTGCACGATGCGCGCACAGGCGGTTGTGTCGAGGCCGCTAACCTCTCCGCGAAGCAGATAATGGTAGGCAAGACCTGCAATCATTGCGCCGTTGTCCCCGCACAGTTTCAGCGGCGGAAAGATGCAGCGGAGCTCTTGCCACTCAGAAAGCAGCTCTCTAAGCCGGGAGTTTGCCGCAACGCCGCCGCCTGCAACAACGGTCGAAAGTCCGGTATCTTCTACCGCGCGGAAAAGGCGGCTTGTCAGCGTGCGGCAGGCGCTTTCTTGAAAAGCTGCGCACATATTTTCCGCCGAATGCGCAAAGCCCTCATTCCAAAATAAATCGCACTGGTGAATGGCCGCAGTCTTTAGACCGGAAAATGAAACATCGTAGCGGTGCGCTTCCTCATCCAGCTTTGGAATCGGAAAGGACGCCGCGCGGAAATCGCCTTTTTTTGCAAGCGCATCAATCACAACGCCGCCGGGGTAGCCCAAACCGTAGAACTTCGCCACTTTGTCGAAGGCCTCCCCCACCGAATCGTCCACCGTCGTTCCGAGCACTTCAATCTCATCGAAGCCTCTGACCGTGCAAATGATGCTATGCCCGCCCGACACCAGCAAGCCGACATACGGGTAGGCAATGTCCTCCGCCAGATGAGCGGCATACAGGTGGCCGAGCATGTGATTGACCGCGATAAACGGTTTTCCGATCGACCACGCAAGCGTTTTGCCGAATGTTACGCCGACAAGGAGCGAACCCATCAGGCCCGGACGGTTGGTCGCCGCAACCGCATCGATTTGCGCAAGCGTTACGCCCGCTTCCGAAAGCGCCTGCGTTACGACGGGCAAAATCCATTCGATATGCTTCCGACTTGCAATTTCCGGCACCACGCCTTTGTATATTTCATGGAAGGGAATTTGCGTCGCTACAACATTACTTAAAATCTTCCGGCCGTCTTCTACAACGGCGGCGGCGGTTTCATCGCACGAAGATTCAATTCCTAACACAATCACTATCGTTCACCTCTTTTTATCGGGGAATTTGAAACAGTCGAAAATCGGTAGCCCTGTTTTACCAGATGCGGATACAAATCGCTCAGCAGCTGCGGTAAAATGTCGACAGACTTATCGACGTGCCCGATCAAAATAGCGCTGCCGCTCCGGTTTGCAATAGCAATGCCGCGATAAATTTGGGCAAGCATCACCCGGCGCGTCACAACGTCGTCGATGAACACATCCCGCTCATAAATATCCATGCCGAGTAAGTCGGCAGCTTGTCGCCCTTTCGACTTGGCCGTCGTCTTTGAATCAAGAAAAAAGATCCCAAGCTCTCCGGCAACGGCAAGCACCGTCTCCATCATCGAAAGATTCTCCGTAATCAGCGAGCCTTCATGGTTGTTCAGTCCCTGCAGCGGAGCGAGTTCCGACACATTGGTTTTCAGGACGGAAATAATTTTTTCAGGCGGCATATCGGGTAAGATCGCGCCCGGACCGGGATCAAGCGAGCGATTGAGCGCCTGCATCGGCTGGTGAAGTATCACTTCGTTTCCGGAATCGCGGACGATGGCGGCGGAGGCTTTGGATTGCCTGAGCGCGGGAAGCACCGCAACCGTTACCGGAAAGGGGAGCGCCGTGTAGCGCCGCACGTTATCGGCATGCAAGCCTGCATCGTCGAAAACAAAGACGAGCACGGCGCCGTTTTGCGCCGGCGGAATCATAAACGGAGCATCTGCGAAAGCAGCCTCCCCCGCCCCTTCGGGCGCCGCTTGAGCGGATGCGTGTTCGTCGTGCGGCACGGCCGGCGGAGCCGCATAAGCGGCAGAAAAAGCATCCGGAGCCTCCTGCATGGACGGCGCACGCAATTTCGGAGTATTCTCTTCTATTATAGAAGAAACTTCCGCAGCCGGATTTGAAGCGGCCTCTGCACCCCCATACCGAAGGTCGATGACGGCGGCCGCAGCAATACATATGGCGCAGAGAATCACAAAAAGCGCGCTCAGCAGGATAATTTTACCGAGCGGGCTTTCGCACTTTGCTCGTTTTTTTGCGGAAGATACTGCGCCGGAAGATGATGTACGTGGTTTCGCCATTTTAAACAAAAAGCGGCCGCCTGAGCAACCGCATAAATTGTAATGATAAACAAAAACTCTGTCCATTATCGGAAAGAATGGAATTATACAATAAAAGATAAACTCACTCCGCTCCCCGTTGTCCAACAAAACCTCTATAAAAAGAAAGAATTTTGTTTTCACCCGTATGCCGACTTGGGCAATTATCGAAAATCCGTAAATCGCCCTTCCGGTTGATTTATATAACGCAATTTATGTGCCAATATTTCTATAGTGCAATGGTAAAAAAAAAAAAAAGTAATAATATACATATAATTACGCGGACGTTTGACGACAGCCCCGTATCGCTTCAGGCGCACGCGCTGTAATCGGTAAAATACTTTTATACGAAAACCATTCGGAATAACAAAGAGAGGAAGCTTTTCAGAGACGGGATTATTTTTAATTGGGATTGCATATCGGCATTTTCCTGCATTACACGGAAATGCCGGTATCAAGATTGCGCGTACAAATATCAGCGCCGTCAAAGCACTGTCCATTTTTCTGTACAGTAATTGTATGAATTTTTACCCCCAGAGGCGGACACACCCTCGTGCTTCCCGTCCTATTGCCAAGCTCCAGCACACGCCCACCCTTATTTGCTTCTTCCCAACT
>CAUTZW010000112.1:0-3519 GCA_963543045.1 uncultured Treponema sp. | reverse complement strand
TAATTTGGGATTCCAAAGGGCGAAAGTCCTTTGGTCGTGCCCAAGGAAGGAGGGTTAAGGAGGAAACCTGCGGGTGACTATGACTGGTTAAACACGTTTCGAAACTTCGAAACGTGCAGCGGACGGAAAATGTGTTATGTCCTTCAAATCCTGTTATTCCGTCCGCCTCTCCCTTGAAAAAGGCTTAAGGCTTGCCTTAGAAGAATATCTGTTTGTATTTCTAAAACTCGAAATTAAGCCTTATACCTTTTCCCTCGTTTTTCCGGTCGAAACGCGCCGCGCGTCTTTTCTGCTTTTTGAATCATTGAAAACGGATATTCTTTCTGTTATTCTCCGGCGCAATCGGAGCAGGCAAACAACAAGAGGGCGGGAGACTGCATGATTTTCGCAATTTTATTCGGGACGCTCGCGGCGATAGCGGGCGCATTGTTTTGGGTTTTTATCGTCATGCTGATTGTAAAAGCGGTGCAAAAGCGTCCCAAAAAGAGCGCGGCGGTCGGCTCCGGCGTTTGCGGCGGACTCTGGCTTATCTTTACGGTGTGCGCACTCATTTTCGGCGTGAAAGCGCTCAGCGGCGGCACTCCGCTTGCACGGAAAATGCTGGAAGGACTCGGGACTGCGGGCGCGAACATCGGCGTAACGTCCGTTGAAAGCGTCAAAAAGGGCTGGAACAAAGTCCTGCTGCGTAAAATCGACAAACTTGCCGTTTCGTTCGTTTCGCTGCGGGAAATCAGCGAGGACGAGCGGGATGTATTCGACTTTGCCGACACGAACGGCAAAAAGATATTTGAAATCATTCTGTCGGTACAAAATCCGTTGGACGCGTCGGAAAAAATCCCGTACCGCAAAATTAGTAAAGAGCAGCTGATTTTCGGGCGGGACGTCAACGGCAATTATCTGCCCGTTTTTATCATCGACGACACAGGACTTTCGACCGTTCCGTGGATTTTGACGTTTTTGCTGCCGGCGTACCGCAAAAACAGTGCGTCGCAGTACGTTCCGGCGGGAAAATCCGAACTGCGCCTCAGAATCGACGCGGCGGACAGCGCTTCGATCGAAAAAATCATTTTGGGCAGTACGGAGATTGCGGTGCCGCATACGGAGCCGACGGAAAAGCTGCCGCCGCAGTCGGCGTAGCGGGGCGGGCGGGAGCGTCGTCAGCAGTAGAGAGCTAAAATCACATTCGTCTTTGTTTAAAGGAGGTCTATATGGAAATCGGAATTCAGCGGGAAGAAACGTTTGCCGTTACGCGCGATATACTTGCAAGCGCGGCAGGAAGCGGGACGGTGGATGTTTTTTCGACGCCGGTTATGACTGCAAAAATGGAAGGGACTGCGGCGCGCAGCGTAATGCCGTTTTTGGAAGCGGGAAAGGCGACGGTCGGCGTACACGTGGACGTAAAGCACTTGGACGCAACGCCTGAAGGAATGAACGTTACCATTCGCACGGAATTGACCGAAATCAGCGAAAACGGCAAGTTTTTAACGTTTAAGGTCAGCGCCCGCGATGAATGCGGCGTAATCGGCGAGGGCGTACACGTCCGCGCGATTATCAACGAAGCCCGCTTTATGGAAAAAGTCCGCGCAAAGAAGTAACGAAAACGGCGGACGGGGAAACGGTAGGTAAACAGGATAACCGGTTTGCCGTCCGCCCCCTCTTTACGCGCAACTCTCCCGCATAGCCCCTCCTCCAAAAATCCGCTACACTTTGGGGTATGACACAGACGGAACAAAAAATGCGCGCCGGAACGTTTGCCGCTCGGTGGCAGGGGCGCGGGTATGAAAAAGGCGAGACGCAGGCGTTTTGGATTGATTTGCTTTCGCGCGTTTTCGGGGTGGAAGATTGCGCGGATTTTATCTTTTTTGAAGAGCAGGTCAAAGAAAAGATTGAAAACAAAACGGTTACGAACTTTATCGACGCGTATATTCCCGAAACGCGCGTTATGATCGAACAAAAAAGCGCTCATAAAGATTTGCGCGAGCCGATTAAACAATCGGACGGCAGTTTTCTGACTCCATTCCAGCAGGCAAAAAAGTACGTCGCGGAGCTTCCTTTGAGTCTGCACCCCAAATGGATTGTAACCTGCAATTTTTCCGAATTCTTGGTGTACGACATGGAAAATCCCAACGGCGAGCCTGAGCGCATTCTCCTTGCCGACTTGGAAACCGATTTTTACCGGCTTTCATTCCTCGTAAACCGCAAAAGCGAACACATCCGGCGCGAAGAGCAAGTCTCCCTCGACGCGGGCAAACTCGTCGGAAAACTCTACGACGCGCTCTACAAAGAATACCTCAATCCAGACGCAAACAGCCTCCGGAGTCTCAACATCCTCTGCGTCCGCATCGTTTTTTGCCTCTATGCCGAAGACGCAGGACTTTTCGCGGCCAAAACCGCATTTGAAGACTACATAAAGTCCTTCCGTCCGGAAAATCTCCGCAAAGCGCTCATCGATTTATTCAAAGGACTCGATACCAAAATCGAAGCGCGCGACAAATACGACACCGCGCTTGCCCCGTTCCCCTATGTCAACGGCGGACTTTTTGCCGCAGAGGACATCGAGATTCCAAACTTTACGACTGAAATCGTCGACGTTATCACCGAGCATTGCGCGCCGTTCAACTGGAGCGAAATCAGTCCCACGATTTTCGGCGCAGTGTTTGAAAGCACGCTCAATCCAGAGACGCGGAGTATGCTAAGGAAGCCTTTACGCAATTTTGCCGCACGGCAAAATTGTAGCGGACGGAAAATGTGTTATGTTCTTCCGTCCGCCGCTCCCTTAAAAAAAGGCTTAAGGCTTGCCGCTAGAAGAGAATTTGCTCATACCATGAAAAATTACTGTATCACAGAGTATCTGAAAGCGACTAGTTTTTTTCTTGTTGTTGAAACACAAGGGCGGCGGGGGTTTACACAGGGCAGGAAAGCGTATATCGTGCAGCGGAAATCGTCCAATCCGGAAACCGCAATGGCTCACGGCGGCGGCAAAAATGCGCGTCTCGGCATAGCGCCGTTCTCATCCCGAATCTACCACAGGAGTTACCATGAAACGAAAATCCATCTTAGCGCTCTTGGCAGCGTTCGCGCTCATTGCCGGAAGCTGCAAGACCGATTCCGAATCGGACAATGCGCCGTCCGCGCAGGATAAAATCAATGCCGCCGTCGACAAAGTGTCGCTTGTAGTCACCGCAAAAGCCGACATCACCGCAGGCGAGCTGACCGAAAACAAAATCACTGCAAAAGGCTTTAGCACGGCCGACTACCGCATCGAATACGCCGCCATCAACGGAGACGACGCAGCGCGCACCGCTTCCGTCACCTTCCGCCTCTCGAAGGGCGCGCTCAAATCAAAAACGCGCACGATCGTCATCGAGGGCTTTAAAGAAAAGAGCGCAACGCCGTCCGAGCAGGACAAAATTAATGCCGCCGTCGACAAGTTATCGCTCGAGGTCACCGCAAAGGCCGACATCACCGCAGGCGAGCTGACTGAAAGCAAAATCACCGCGAAGGGCTTTAACACGGCCG
>CAUTZW010000111.1:0-3752 GCA_963543045.1 uncultured Treponema sp. | reverse complement strand
AGCAAACATTCATTCTTACAAAAATAAAGCGCAACAATTTTGTGCGTTGCGTCGTTTATAGCTCCGTTCGTGCACCGGAATATGCGCACGCGGAGAGACAATACCGGACATTGATAGTGCATTATAAATGGTTGTATAAGAAGGACTATAGTCTAAAAAGTCCTCGCAATTATCGCGAAATGCCCCGCAGGGGTGCCTTTGAAAATTTGTAATTATTCGCGATTTTGCCATAATTGAATTTTTTATTTTGTGGAGTTTGTCCGGTGTTACCGTGAATGAATGCGACTTCTCCGTATTTCAAATATCGTTCTTGAAGTCTCCAAGCGGACATTTGCCGGACTCCGATTATTTCCGCCGCTTTACGTCGTGTTAATTCTCCTCGTGCAACCATCGGGATTAGTTTTATTTTTAACTTTTGCAGATTTTCATTCATATATTTTCCAATCAGTAGTGCTATCAAAAAGTTTAAGAAAAAACTCTCCTCCTCGTAATTTCTCTCTCTGATTCTCATAAAGTTGAATTTTTGATAAAAAAACAAAAAAATTGACCACTTTTTCAAAATGTTATTGACACGCTCAAAGATCCCGCCGTTGCGCTTGAATATACCGGAAACGATTTGGGCTTAACGCTCAACGGCTCCTCCGCTTCCTTTAAAACGTGGGCGCCGCTTGCCTCGTCGGTAACGCTCCTCCTATTTAAAGACGCTTCACAGCTCAAAACGCCTGCCCGCACCATCCCGATGCGCAAAGAGGACAAGGGAATTTGGGCGCTTTCCGGCGTGCCGACGGCTCCATACAAATATTACAAATTCAGAATTACAAACGGAGACGACACCAATGACGTCTGCGATATTTACGCAAAGGCTGCCAGCGCCGATTCCGTTGCATCGCAAATTACCGACATAAATAGCGATCCTGCGGCACTGCCGTCGTTCGTGCGGTACGGCAAAAAGGCCGATTATAAAAATCCGTTCGGCGATTCGGGCGCGCGCGCAAAGGCGTATACCGACGCAATCATTTATGAAATGCACATCCGCGATTGGTCGCGCGGAGAAGATCCGGCAAGCACGGGTACGTTTTTGACCGTCGCAAACGGGAACGCCGTCATTCCGCACCTGCAAGATCTCGGCATCACGCACGTGCAGCTGCTTCCCGTATTCGATTATGCCGAAACGAATGCGGACGAAAAGTATAACTGGGGCTACAATCCCTACCATTTCAATGTTCCCGAAGGCCGCTACGTTACGAAAGGCTACGCGGACGGCACGCAGGCGGTTAAAGAGTTCCGCGCGCTGGTGGAAAAGCTCCACAGCGCCGGCATCGCAGTTATTATGGACGTGGTGTATAACCACACGGCGGGAAACGGCAAGCATTCGCTCTATGACATGACGGTTCCTTCGTACTACTACAATCTTACGCCCGACGGCGCTTTGATTAACGGATCGGGAACGGGCAATGAAATTGCCTCCGGCGCGCCGATGGTGCAAAAGTACATCATCGAATCGCTCAAACACTGGATGCTCGACTATCACATCAACGGGTTCCGCTTCGATTTGATGGGCTGCATCGAAAAGGACACGATGAAGCTCATTTACAAAGAGCTTTCGGCAATCGACAAGAATGTTATGGTGTACGGAGAGTCGTGGACGGGCGGGACGAGCGGCGTGAAAAACGGCATCACGCCCCCAACCAAAGGTTCAATCGACGAGATGGCCGATGCAACGTATTCCGATAACGGGGTCGCCTGCTTCGACGACGATTTCCGCGACACCGTAAAAGGCCGGGAATTCGGCGGATTTCAGACGGGGCACGTGCAGGGAACGTTCGCGGATGCAGCCATTATCAAGGCGCTGACCGGCTCCGCAGAGGAAGTCGACGTGATCGGCCGCTTCATCAACTACGCCGAATGCCACGACAATTACACGCTCTTCGATAAACTTGCCCTCTCGTACCTGCATAAGACGAAAGGCAGGGGCGACCTCTTCGCTCAAATCGGGGAAGCAGGACTTGCGGAAGTCAAAAAGCAGGACACGCTTGCTGCAGCCTACATCCTCCTTGCGCAGGGAACGCCGTTTTTGAACGGCGGGCAGGAATTCCTCCGCACCAAGCGCGGCAATGAAAACAGCTACAACAGTCCCGATACCGACAATCAAATCGACTTGCGCTTTAAGAGCGCGGCAAAATACGCGGATGTGTACCGGACGTACAAGGGACTGATTGCGCTCAGGAAGGCCAATACGGGAGCGTTCGGGAAAAACACAGCGGCGACCGCACGCATGATTAAACCGGGGCTGACACAATACCGGACGGGCGCCTTCTGCGTTTATTTTAATGCGACAAAGGAAGCGAAAACGATTGACGCAACCGGCTACGCAAAAACAGTCGACGTTACAAGCGGCGCGCCGAAAGAAACGCCGCCGAGCGCATCCGTTCCGGCAAAAAGCTTTGTCATTCTGAAAAAATAGCCGAAGGAATCGGAAAGCGGACGGGGGCACGGGCTCGCACGGAACAAGTGCCTGCCGCTTGCCCCACCGACTATCCTTCCGCGTCGAAGAGCGCCGTAGAAAGGTAGCGGCTTCCCGTGTCGGGTAAAAGAACGACCGCCGTCTTGCTGCAGTTCTCAGCACGGCGGGCAACCGTTATCGCCGCGCACAATGCCGCACCAGATGATATGCCGGAAAGCACGCCCTCTTTCCGGTAGAGCAGCCGCCCGTACCGCAGCGAATCGGAATCGGAAACAGGAAGCGCACGGAGACACGGGTACGCGAGAAATCGACAGCTGCCGCTTGCCCCGCCGGTTATGCGTCCGCGTCGAAGAGCGCCGTAGAAAGGTAGCGGCTTCCCGTGTCGGGTACAAGAACGACCGCCGTCTTGCCGCTGTTTTCTGCACGAAGGGCAACCGTTACGGCCGCACATAATGCCGCGCCCGATGATATGCCGGATGGCACGCCCTCCGTACGGCACAGCAGCCGCCCGTACCTCAGCGCGTCGGAATCGGAAACAGGAAGCGCACAGAAGCACGGGCACACGCGGAATCGGAGGCTCCCGCTTGCCCCGTCGGTTAGCCTTCCGTGTCGAAGAGCGCCGTAGAAAGGTAACGGCATCCCGTATCGGGTACAAGAACGACCGCCGTCTTGCCGCTGTTTTCTGCACGAAGGGCAACCGTTACCGCCGCGCATAATGCCGCACCAGATGATATGCCGGATAGCGCGCCCTCTTTCCGGCAGAGCAGCCGCCCGTACGTCAGCGCGCGTCAGAATCGGAAACAAGAAGCGCACGGCAGCACGGACTCGCGCGAGATCGACAGCCGCCGCCTCCCCGCCGATTAGCCTTCCGCGTCAAAGAGCGCCGTAGAAAGGTAGCGGCTTCCCGTGTCAGGTAAAAGAACAACCGCCGTCTTGCCGCTGTTTTCTGCACGAAGGGCAACCGACACGGCCGCGCATAATGCCGCACCAGATGATATGCCGGATAGCGCGCCCTCTTTCCGGCAGAGCAGCCGCCCGTACGTCAGCGCGCGTCAGAATCGGAAACAAGAAGCGCACGGCGGACGGGCTCGCGCGAGATCGACAGCTGCCGCTTGCCACGCCGGTTATGCGTCCGCGTCGAAGAGCGCCGTAGAAAGGTAGCGGCTCCCCGTATCGGGTAAAAGAACGACCGCCGTCTTGCCGCTGTTTTCTGCACGAAGGGCAACCGTTACCGCCGCGCATAATGCCGCACCCGATGATATGCCGGATAGCACGCCCTCTTTACGGC
>CAUTZW010000110.1:0-3979 GCA_963543045.1 uncultured Treponema sp. | reverse complement strand
TATGTATTCCGGTGAGCAGGTATTAGTCTTCCCTTCCGTTTGGCTTTATCCAGCCGCCGTGTTTATTTATTGCTTCTATTGCAATCTCTTTGCTTGAAAACGGTTTGTATTTTGATTCCTTTGGCAGCTCGACAAGATAGGCTAAAGCGTATGCATCATCATAATTATCAAAGCGATATATTTCGCAATCTTCTTCAACTACAGTGAGCTCAGAAACATAATATTTTGCCTCTTGTATCTTTTGGCGCAAGCTATTTAAATCCTCCGCATTAAGCGCGGTGTATACTTAGCTCTTGTCGAATTCCATTTGCTTCTCCGTGTTTTCCTTCTTTTTCATGGCTCATCTCTCCCTCCCTCCCGAACTTCTTATTGATCGTCTTTAAGAAGCTGTTTAAACTCTTCTAAGTAGCAGCGATATAAAAGTCAGTATCATAAATTGCAGTGCAGTATTATACCTTCTCTCGCAGTTTTTCCAAAGCCTGCGTTGGTTTTCAAGCCATGCAAAACTTCGTTCCACTATCCAGCGTTTGGGAATTAGTGAGAATGTATGCAATTCATTGCGTTTAACTACTTGTACCGTTACGTCTTCGCCTAAAACTGCCTTGACATTATCGGCAAACGGCTTTCCGCTATAACCGCCGTCACATAAAATACTTTTCACTTCTGTCAACTCATCTTTATTTTGCTCAAAAGCGAGCAACGCGCCCTTTCTGTCGGTAATATCGGCTGCTTGTTACGGCGAGCGCATGCGGCAATCCTTGCGTATCGACTGCAATGTGCCGCTTTATCCCTGATATTTTTTTGCCCGCATCATAGCCTCTGCCTTCGGCGCTGTCGGTATTTCTAAGAACCTGTTTAATGTCTAGTACCCTGCTATAATGCAAGTATGAGAAAGCAGTATCCCAGCGACATAAGGCGCGAACAATTTGAGCATATCCGCCCCTCATTGGAAAGCGGACGGAAAAAGACCGCTCCGAGAAAAGTGGATTTGTATGAAATATTTTGTGCCGTACTGTACCTGCTCAAAAGCGGCTGTCAATGGCGTATGCTGCCGGAAGGTTTTCCCAAATGGACTACCGTTTACTACTATTTTAGCCTATGGAATAAGGTAGAAGATGGGCAGCAGAGCCGTTTGCACCAGTGCTTAAAAAAAATTAATTGGCGAGGCTCGTACAAAACAGGGGCACAAGTCCTGCAAGAGCATCTTTCTTATAGTCGATGCGCAGAGCGCTAAAAATACCGGCAGCGCCGAAGGCAAAGGCTATGATGCGGGCAAGAAAATATCAGGGATAAAGCGGCATATAGCAGTCGATACTCAAGGATTCCCTCATGCTCTCGCCGTAACAGCAGCAAATGTTACCGACAGAAACGGTACATTACTCGCTTTTGAGCACAATAAAGATGAATTGACAGAAGTAAAAAGCATTTTGTGTGACGGCGGCTATAGCGGCAAGCCGTTCGCCGATGATGTCAAGGCAGTTTTGGGCGAACAAGTGACGGTACAAGTAATTAAACGCAATGAATTACATACGTTTAAAGTAATTCCCAAACGGTGGATAGTGGAACGAAGCTTTGCATGAATAGAAAAACAGCGCAGACTGTGGAAAAACTGCGAGAGCAAGCATAATACCGCACTCCAATTTATGATTCTGAGTTTTGTAACTATTCTACTGAGAAGACCTTAAACAACTTCTAACGCTCTGCGCATCGACTATAAGAAATCTCGTCTTGCAGGACTTGCGCCCCTGTTTTGTACGGACCTCGCCAATTAATTTTTTTTAAGCACTGATGTATGTAAGAGGCCTGGGCACGCATCCGACGGTTTATTCCATGTGCTAAAATAATAGTAGACGCTATTCCATTTGGGAAAAACTTCTGGCAACATACGCCACTGACAGCCGCTTTTGAGTAGATACAATATGGCGCAAAATATTTCATATAGGTCGACTTTCCTCGGTGCTGTCTTTTTCCGTCCGCTTTCTAATAACGGGCGGATTTGTTCGAATTGTTCATGCGTTATGTCGCTTGGATACTGCTTTCTCATACTTTCAGTACAGCACATTGCTTAGATATTAAACAGGCTCTAAGAAAATTAGCTATATCTGTACAGTTCTCGCTCACTGCAGTCCGTCGGTAGGCACCCCACCACAAGGAGCAGCGGACGGCCGACCAGTTAAGTCCTCCGCATCCCAGTTTTCCCGTCCGCCCCGCCTTTGACTTTCCGTTTTTCTTCTATATAATCCGCGTATGGCAAAGACATTCGACGATAAGAAAATCATTTACACAATGAACGATGTGAGCCGCGCATACGGCACCAAAGTCGTTCTTAAAAACATCGGCATTTCGTATTTTTACGGCGCGAAAATCGGCGTTATCGGGGCGAACGGCTCCGGAAAGTCCAGTTTGTTTAAGATTCTTGCGGGAATCGACACGGACTATACCGGTGAGACTTCGCTTGCGCCGGGGTACACAATCGGTTATCTGGAGCAGGAGCCGCAGCTTGAAGCGGGAAAGACTGTGCGCGAGGTTGTGAGCGAAGGCGTAAAAGAAATTACGGATTTGCTTGCGGAGTTTGACAAAGTAAACGAAGCGTTCGGCGACCCCGATGCGGATTTTGATAAACTGGGCGCGCGGCAGGCGGAACTGCAAGACCGTCTTGACGCGCTTGACGCGTGGAACCTTGATAACAACCTTGAACTTGCGATGGACGCGCTCCGCTGCCCTCCGCCGGAGCAGGTTGTTGACGTTCTTTCCGGCGGTGAACGCCGCCGCGTGGCTCTGTGCCGTCTGCTTTTGCAAAAGCCCGACATTCTCCTGCTCGACGAGCCGACCAATCACCTTGACGCGGAAACTGTCGCGTGGCTTGAAAAGCACCTGCACGACTATCCGGGAACGGTTATTGCAATCACGCACGACCGCTATTTCCTTGACGACGTTGCCGGTTGGATTTTGGAACTTGACCGCGGCGAGGGTTTTCCGTTCAAGGGGAATTATTCGTCGTGGCTTGAGCAAAAAAATCAGCGTCTTGCACTTGAGGAAAAGGGCGAAAGTCAGCGGCGCAAGGAGATTCAGCGCGAACTCGACTGGATTCACATGGGCACAAAAGGGCGGCAGGCGAAGCACAAAGAGCACATCACGCGCTACAACGAGCTTATGGCAAAGGAATCCAAAGCGCAGCTCAAGGATACGCAGATTTCCATTCCGGCGGGACCGCGTTTGGGGAATCAAGTTATCGATGCCGAAAACCTCACCAAATCGTTCGGCGACAAACTTTTGTTTGAAAAACTCGACTTTCATATTCCGGCGGGGGCGGTTGTCGGCATTGTCGGACCGAACGGCGCGGGAAAAACGACTTTATTCAAGATGATTGCCGATGCCGCGGGGCTTGCAGGCGGAGAAAAACCCGATTCCGGCGAAATCAAAGTCGGTTCGACGGTGAAACTCGTGTATATCGACCAGCTTCGGAGCGGATTGGACGAAAACAAAACCGTCTACGAAACGCTTTCAGGCGGCGCGGACTTGATAAGACTCGGCGCAACAGACGAAAAGGGACGCGCTCTTGAAGACGGCGTCCGCGAAGTGAACGCGCACGCATATTGTTCGTGGTTCAACTTTGCCGGAGCCGACCAAAATAAGAAAGTCGCAGTCCTTTCCGGCGGCGAGAAAAACCGCCTTAACCTCGGCATGATGCTTAAAGAAGCCGGCAACGTTCTCCTGCTCGACGAGCCGACCAACGACTTGGACGTTCAGACCGTACGTGCGCTTGAGGAAGCGCTTGAAGACTTTGCCGGCTGTGCGCTCGTCGTCAGCCACGACCGCTGGTTTTTGGACAGAATCTGCACGCACATCCTCGCATTTGAAAACAACAGCCAAGCGCGCTTTTTCGAAGGCAACTGGTCGGAATACGCCGCATGGAAGAAAGAACAGTTCGGCGAAGACGCAGGCGTTCCGAAGCGCACCGTCTACCGCAAAATGACGC
>CAUTZW010000109.1:0-4592 GCA_963543045.1 uncultured Treponema sp. | reverse complement strand
CGCATTCAAGACGATTGCCGCGCACGGCGGTTGGCTCAAAGGAGACGACACATACTACCTTGTTACCGGTGTAAATCTCATCAAAGAAGTAGAAATACGCATACGCGATTATTGGATTTCCGCAACATATGCTCTTGACCACTTCGTCTTTGCCGATGACGACTCCCCCGTCGGCGTAAAAGTCGAGGACACGGCACTGGAGGATCACCATGCCGACAAATAAATGCGCCCGCAGCGGACTATGCACCGCATTGCTTGAAGCGGCACAAAGGAGAACTGAAAAATGTACTATTTATTTATAACCAAGCCCGCCGATTTAGCGCGGTACAAGCGGGAGTTTATGACCGTCGCTGAAAACCGCGCAAAGGGAATTACGCCGGTGTTTAATCAACCGCGGGCGGCCAAAACATCGCTTGCCGAGTGCATTCCATTCAATCTCATAAATGCGTTTTTTCTCGCGCTTGCGTCAGTGGCGGTCAACAAGCTCGCCCTCAGCGACGTGGTAAAAATCGCGGCACTTTTAATCATGAACTCGGTTTGCGGCGCAATCGCGCAGTATATCTTCGCCAGTGCGCGTCACCGGTTACGCATCAAACTCTGCCTACGGCTGCACATCGAGCCAACCGGAGCGAACATCGCCGTCATGGAAAGCATTGAATATCAAACCGTGTGAGGAGAGTGTCAGGGGCGGTTGGAAATCTCGAATCAAGCCGCCGAAGCACGGTAACAAAGAAGGTAACAAAAGGCATTAAAATAGCGTAAAAACGGGTAGTTTAAGGCGTTTTAGCCTGTTTTTAACGAGTTATATGTTGCATGTCGATTTTGCAAGATACGGTATTTATTTCTATGTATTGGAAAGAATAGGTGGATAAAGTGAGGTGGGAGGGGGATTCTTATAGGTGGTGGAAAATGACATGTGCACTACAAGCGGCAAATGGTCACCACAATGAAGCCGCAAGATCATCATCCTGCGATTTATCGTGAGCGGTTTGAGCCTGGCTTATTAAACCGGCAGCTTAAACTATATTTTAGTGAATTTAGTGTCTGCGCTATTATTGACTTTTCCGCTTCTCCGCGTTTTGCCCGTATAACAAACGCAAGCGATTTGTATGTTCAAAATAATGTTGGCAGTACTTGTAAAAGAAAAGAAGTAGCCGGACGTGAATATCCGCTTCGCCAGCGATTCCGCAGGTATCTCCCCTCCAGAACGCTCGAAAAAGGTGCGGTCGGCACAGGCAGCACCGCATGGAAGGACGGGGCTTCTCCGGAAAAAAGGTGTTTTGACCTGAGCAGGTGGAGGCTGTGACGCATTCTTTTGCTACGGGCGTTGGTAGCTTCTATGCGGAGGCTACCGTCAAGGCATCCACGAGGAGGCAAGCGCCACAAGTCGGAAATCAATGCCCGCACCAAAGAGAGCCGAGCACAATAAGGTGCATGGAGCGCAGACCTGCAGCAAACAGCAGCACACTTACTTTTCGTCTTGCTGCGTACATCTGCCATCCCGCACAAGCCGGAAATAAACACCACCGCTTCCGGTTTTTCTTTGCCGACTGTACTGGTAGTAGTTCGTTATTCCGGTTGTGCCGAACGTTGAGGGGGGTGTCCTCACGCACTTCTTTTCCGTGAGCAAGGATTTTCTGCATCGGGATGACGGCGTACTCGGAGAAGATGCGCACTTCTTTGGCCGTCAATCTTTCTAAACACAGATTCTGTAGTACTTTGTACTGTCGAATTGTCTGCTTGGTCGAGCCGGTGCCCCGTATCGTGTCGTTGTTGTGCGTGCCGCGGAGCCGACGGATATATGAGGCACAATGCATTTGGCAAGAAGGCGTAACCTTCGCTCGGAATACAAAGTGAAGCAGGCCGTACGCCAGAATGCTCGGCACCCTGACAGCGCGTTCCTATCCGTGAGGGAACGTCGGCTGCGGCGGCTGGCCGCTCGGTATCATTGGAATTTCGACGCGGCTCTTTCGGCCGATTTGTTCGCCTTGTTACGGGGCGGCATTCTGTGTTACTCTGCGCCATGTTTTTCTTTCTTATTCTACTGCTGCCGTGCTGCATTGCCGTAAGCTGCTTGCAAAGCCGGAGTGCCGAGCAAGGTGCAACCGCCCTGCTCGGATTTATTGCCGGAGCCATTATAACGGCGCTGGCGGCAGGAGTTTCATTCATGCACCGGATTGCCGAATATGCATTTCTTCCTAATTTCTTTTATTTTTCCGCAAAAGAATACATACTTCCGGCTGCCATCCTCTATACGGCCTACTGCATCCTCTCCAAACGTGCGGGGAACGCAAAAGTCACGGCCTTCTTTCCGCTTTGCGCCTCCTTTTACGCCGTGTATATGCCGTACTGCATCATCGCCGCAAAGTCGTTCTATTTTTTTACTTTATTCGTAAAGCCGCTCCTCTTTCTTGCCCTGCTGCTGCATGTATCGCACCTGCTCTACCGCATCCGGTTCGGCGTGCCGCTTACTGCGCTGCCCAAAATGCTGGTGTTGGCGGCGCTGAGCCTTATGCCGGCGTGCGTTGAAACGCTCTGGCTGCTCCACGCATTCTTGCCCGCCGTATATGCGGCGTCCGGAATCTACATTCTGTCGGCGCTCGCCATATTCGCGTCCGCGCTCACACGCAATACATCATTTTTATCATAGGAGTATACAATGCAAAACGAACTTCTTTTGGCGCTATCGCTGGTATTATCATTCTCTTCCGTTCTTATTTTTCATCGAATCTTCGGTAAGAGCGGCTTATATGTCTGGATCGCCGTCTGCGCGCTGCTTGCAAATATTGAAGTGACCGTCCTCGTACACGCATTCGGCATGGATCAAACGCTCGGCAACATGGTTTTTGCCTCAAGCTTTCTTGCCACCGACATCCTCAGCGAACTGTACGGCAAAAAAAGCGCCGACAAAGGCGTGCTCACCGGCATCGTTACGACGCTCATCTTTATCATCTTTTCCTTCATGTGGGTGCACTACGTCCCGGCCGAAAACGATTTTGCAATGCCTGCAATTAAGACGCTCTTTTCAAACACGCCGCGCATTCTGATTGCAAGTCTCCTCGCCTATGCCGTGTCGGAATTCTTCGACGTGCGCCTGTACCACACGTGGTGGGAGCTCACCCGGCGGCGCACCGGCAACAGCTCCGGATTGCTTTGGCTGCGGAACAATTTTTCAACGCTCATTTCGCAGCTGATCAACATCACGCTCTTCAATTTCGGCGCCTTTGTCGGCATCTATCCACTCAAACAGCTCATCCCGCTGACGCTCTCGTGCTACATCATCTACATTTTCACGAGCGTACTCGACACCCCGTTCATCTACCTTGCCCGAAAACTTGCAAAGAAATGAAGCAGGAGGGGCGGACGGGATGAACTGACCGTGAAGCGTTGACTTGGTCGGCTGTCCGCTTCAAGTTTTCCTTGCAGGAAAACTTGCGAGTTGGGGAGGTGTGCGGGGGCGGACGGAGCAACTGGATGCGGAGGACTTAACATGAGCTGGTCGGCATCTGGGCTAGTGGGATAAATTTAGTTGACCGTCTGCCGCCAGTTTTCCTTTCGAAAAAACTTGTAAGGACAGTAACACAACTGAGTCTTTTAGGCTGCATTGCTGCCTCCCGACACTCTCTGCATAGAGCGTCCGAGTTGCCGGAAGCAGCAACAAGCTCATAAGCAGGACTATTCTTGATTTTTTTTAGTACTTTCTTTTTGCATTTTCCGCATCCTCCCTAATCTCATTTTGAAAAAACCAGCGGTTTTTGCCGAACAGAACAACCACCGCGACAATCGCAAAAGCCGATAGCACCGCCCAGACTATCAGCAGCGCACGTTTCACTCTAGCGCACATCGCCGTCCTTTACTTTGAAAATGTTTTTTATCCAAATCGACGCATCGACCGGCAAAATACGCCCTTGAAAAAAAACTCCCGCCATAAGCGCGTCGGTCATTGCGATGTGTGTAAGCCCCGCCGCGTTCAAAGAGAACGAGCCGATTACGATTCTCAGTCCCGACATAAAGACAAATTACGTTTTATTCGAGTTTGCGCTATGCAAGCTCCTGCGAACGCGCGCACCTTTCTGTCACCCAAAGTGCATTCTTTTTTGTCATCCGCGGTTTTCAGGCTGACATCTTTCATATTTCCCCCTGTTTATTTGCTTTTTCGAGACAATCGATTGTGTTCTGGGCGTAATCGCAATTCGTATTGCTTCTACGGTGCATTCAATCGCACAATCTCTGGTAGTCATCAACGACTCTGCATAATAAGCGGCATTGCCCTCTTTTACGTATTCCCAAAACTCTTTAATAAAGATTTTTGTCTGCTTGCACTTGTCTATCGCGTCTTCAAAATTCTCTTTTAGTACCGCGTACGCTTCATGCGGCGAATGCAAAGCCTCTTGACTTGCGTTTACCAATTCAGCCGCACAATTAACAACGCCTTGCACTTCATGCAATAGTTCTTCAGATTTCATTGACGGGCGGAGCTATCAGGTCGGCAAAGCAATATGACATATAATCATCATTTTTATATGGTCCGTGAAAACGGTATGCAGTCTTTTCATCGTTAATAGACAGTAATTTGGTTGTGGCGATATTTT
>CAUTZW010000108.1:0-4598 GCA_963543045.1 uncultured Treponema sp. | reverse complement strand
TTCGGTCGAACGGATTTCCTTTCCATCGATTGCAATGGTCAATGGTTTCTTTTTTCTTTTTATGACTTTGTTCCTCTTCTTCTTTTTCCAATTTTGCGGCAAGCTGCGGTACAAGAGAGGCAACCCATTGTTTCATACATTGATTAAGCGATGCAGGTGTTACCAGAGCGAGTAGGCTTAAAAGCCACCAATAGCATGGTATCCGTTTGATACCAAATGTTTCTGACAGATTTTTTTTGACATGCTTGGTTGTTGCTCACGCCTGTATTTTCTTCACGCTTTGCAAATCGCACAGACTTCCCAAAATCACGATGATAACGGCATCTTTTATGCTGCAAAAATACCCGTTGTATTCCCGTTCCGTTTCAAGCACTTCAAGTGCATCTTCTCATGCTTCCTACCTCATCCTTTCACTGTAGCTTTTTATCTTCTTTATTATATAGACTGGCCAAAAATTGATTTCCGTGTTTCCTTCTCTTATATCTTTGCATAGGCGTTTGAAATATGTTCTTTTTAAGGCATTGTTCATAGTATGTATACTATTTACCGTTATGTAATCAAATCTTTTGTTTAAAAAATATAGTAGTATTCTGTATGTTTTATTAAAATCATATTCTTCCAGCTTATCAGCAACTCCTTTAAAATTTTGGTATAATATCACTATATTCTGGATTAGTTATTCCATCAGTGTTTATGTCATTTTCAACCATAAAAAGAGAATATGTCTATAATCATATTCTTAGTTAAACCGGTATTTTCTAAATTGTTTTTTAAATGAAATAGATCATAATTGGTACATAGTACTGGAGTATTATAAGTATCATCCACTTCAGCAGGCGCACAAGATGCAATGGGAATATCCATGGATTCCATTCTTAATGGATACGTCATAACAGGATATAATAATAAATTTATATTGGGATATTCTTGGAATTGATTATATATTTTTAACTTAAATGAAAACTCTTTTTCGCTTGTTATCAGGCTTTCAAAACTATTAAACTCAGTACTGACAGTCTTAGAACTTGTTTAATATCTTCTAAGTAGAAGCGATATAAAAGTCAGTATTATAAATTGCAGTGCGGTATTGTACTTTACCTTGCAGTTTTTCCAAAGTCGGCGCTGCTTTTCAAGCCATGCAAAGCTTCGTTCTACCATCCACTGTTTGGGAATTACTTTAAATGTATGTAATTTATTGCGTTTGACTACTTGTACTGTTACTTTCTCGCCCAAAACTGCCTTTACCCCATCAGCAAAAGGCTTTCTGCTATACCCTCCATTGCACAAAATGCTTTTTACTTCCGTCAATTCATCTTTATTGTACTCCAAAGCGAGCAAGGCATCCTTTCTGTCGGTAACATTGGCTACCGTTATGGCAAGCGCATGTGAGAACCCTTGCGTATCGACTGCTATATGCTGCTAATCCCTGATATTTTCTTGCCCGCATCGTATCCTTTGCCTTCGGCGCTGTCGGTATTTTTAACACTCTGCGCATCTACTATAAGCAAGCTGCTGTTGCAGGACTTCCGCCCCTGTTTTATACGAGCCTGGCCAATTAATTTTTTTAAGCACTGATGTAAACGGCTTTGCTGCCCATCTTGTGCCTTGTCCCACAGGCTGAAATAATAGTAAACCGTATTCCATTTGGGAAAACCTTCAGGCAGCATACGCCATTGGCAGCCGCTTTTGAGTAGATATAGTATGGCACAAAATACTTCATACAAATCCACTTTTCTCGGCGCTGTCTTTTTCCGTCCGCTTTCTAATAACGGGCGGGTTTGCTCAAATTGTTCTTTTGTTATGTCGCTGGGATATTGCTTTTTCATACTTTTTATACCACGGTACTAGATATTAAATAGCTTCTTATGGGTACTCCCCTAAGCGGGGCGCGGAAGAGTGGGTGGGTTTAAGGGAGGGAGAGAAACCGCCGCTCCGAACGGGGGTTTCTCTCCCTCCCTTGTAGGTTATACCTTAAACTTCCGTACCTCCCCCGCAAGCCCTTCGATACTATCCTTGTTCTTCCGCGCGAGTTCATTGACTTCCTGCACCGCATTGTTAATCTGCGTCACGCCCGCGCTCATGTGCAGGCTGCTGCTATTTGCCGTGAAAGAAAATATCGGTCTTGCAGCCTGCCCGAGTTTGCCGGAGGCAAACTCGTTGCCGGTCGACTGCCTCCATCATGGAGGCATCCGTTCCTCCGCCCGCTATTATACCTTAAACTTCCTTACCTCCCCCGCTAATCCCTCAATACTGTCCTTATTCTTCCGCGCCAAGTCATTCACTTCCTGCACCGCGTTGTTAATCTGCGTCACACCGGCCGACATTTCATTCATGCTGTCTTTGATTTCTGCCGTCAAGCGGTCGAGTTTTTGCATTTCTTGGGCAACGCCTTTGCCGCCGGTGAGCATTTCCTCCGAGCCGTCTTTGACTTCGGCGGTGACGGCGCTGATGGTTTTGATGGCGGCGAGCACTTCGCGGCTGCCGTTTTCCTGCTCTTTCATGGCGGAGGTCAGTTCTGCGCTCATGCCGCGGACGTTTTCGGAGAGCTGGAAGATGGCGTTGAACTTTTCTTCGACGGTTTTGGAGGAGGCGGAAAGGCCTGCAATCTCGTCACTCAACTTCTTCAAGGTGTCGGTGATGGCTTTGCCTTGTGCGCTCGACTCTTCCGCCAGTTTCCGGATTTCGTCGGCGACAACGGCGAAGCCTTTGCCCGCCTCTCCTGCGTGCGCGGCTTCGATGGCGGCGTTCATGGCGAGCAGGTTCGTCTGGCTTGCGATGTTTTGGATGACGCTCGATGCTTCGAGGAGGCCGCCGGAGGCTTCGGCTATTTTCTGTGTGACGGCGTTGGATGTCTGCAATGTCGTTTTGCCTTCGGAGGTGGCGGTGGCCAGCATCTTCACCATGTTGTCACTCTTTTCAAGCGACTGCGTGATCGACGCAATGTTTGCAACCATCTCCTCAACGGAGGCGGACGACTGCACGACGCTCGCGCTCTGGCTTTCGATGCTGCCGTTGAGGTTCTCGATTGTGCGGATGATTTCTTCGACGGTTCCCGCCGTTTCGGTAACGCTTGCGGCTTGCGTCATCGCTTGCTCCTTCACGCCCTCGATGTTCGCGCTGATTTCGTTGAGTGCGCTCGCGGTCTCGGTCATGTTGCTCGACAATTCGTCGCCGATGGACTGCATCACGCCGGAGTTGTCGTCGACGGACTTTATCGCGTTGCCGATCTTTGCAATCGTCTGGTTGAAATACTCGGAAAGGGACGTAATTTCATCGTTTCCGTGTATCGGCAGGCGCACGGTTAAGTCCCCCTCGCCCTCTGCAATGCCTTGTAGCGCGTCCACCGTCGTTTGAATCGGGCGGACGATTTGGCGGGCGACGACATATACGATCACGAGGGCTGAAAGCAAAATAGCGGCGCCGATGGTAAAAAGCGAAATGCGCAGCTGGTTGACGGTTCCCATGAACTCATTGACCGGCGCTTTGATGACGACCGTCCAACCGGCTCCCGGAATGTGCGCAAAGGAGGCAATGTAGCGGAGGCCCTTGTAGGTGTAGTAGCCGACTTCGCTGCTGCCGGCGCTGAGGGCGCGCTGCAAGAATTGCGCGGTGGACGAAAGCGTTGCGTCTCCTCCTGACGCTTCAATTAAATTGTAGAGTTTTTCGACGACGGCTCTATTTTTGTGGGCGACGGTCGTTCCGGTCCGCCCGATGATGTAGCATTCGCCCGTTTGCCCGATAACGATATCGCTGATAATATCGGAAAGCGCTTGACCGGGTACGGCTGCCGAAAGAATTGCACTTACTCCGCCGGAATCGTTTTTAATCGGTACGGCAAAAATGATTTGCAGCTTGTTCGTTGCGCGGGAAATCATCGGTTCCGAAATAAAGTTTTTGCCGGTTAGTGCGGTCTTAAACCAATCGCGGTCGCCGACGAAGGTTTTGTTTCCGTTTGAATCGAAACGGGTGCCATGCAAGTCGCACACGCCGAACAAATCGATTTTCACATTGCCGTTCGCTTCCGCAGCAAGACTTTGTGCCTTTTCTTTGAGCGGAATCGTTTCATCGCGAAGGGCAGGCATACGCGCAATGCCTTCGATAAACTGAAAAAGCGATGCCGCCCGCCCGTCGATAATGTCCGCCACATCGTCCGCCTTATCGATTAAATGCGCTTCAACTTTTTCCGCAACGGCTTTACGGGCAATCCATACCGCTAAAAGCCCCAGCAGCACCGTTGCACTAAAAATAAGCAACCCGAAAATAACCATCAATTTGTTTTTGATTGAAAAACGTTTCTGTTGCATCATTCACTCCTTAAAATCGTTTTTATAGTTTGCTTGAGCGGCCGTACCGTACTCGGTTTTGTTATCTGACGCTTCGCGGAGGCGGGGGACTTCGGGCATTCATGTCGATTGCACCCGCTGCCTTCTCCGGCGAGTAATTTTCCCGAAGCGTCTGCGCATACAGGAAGATAGAAAAGCACGCACGGAACAGAATCGCCGTTACCTGTGCATATTGCTGAAAGAGAACGCTGTTGTAAATCGGAACGGCAAGAAGAGCGAGGCGATAAAAATTTCGGGGGGGGGGGGGGGGGGGGG
>CAUTZW010000107.1:0-4706 GCA_963543045.1 uncultured Treponema sp. | reverse complement strand
GACCCGCGACATCCACCTTGGCAAGGTGGCGCTCTACCACTGAGCTATTTCCGCATTTAAATCCTCGAAATTGAGGATTTGAAACACCTTACATTGCTTAAACTTCCACACAATGTTGAATTTCAATGTGCGGGAATATAAAGTATATAAAAATATTAGTCAATATAGTGAGAAAGATTTATCAACAACAAGCGATAAAGTGGTCATTGTAAATCGAGCGACTACCAAACGCAGCTTATTGGTAGTCGCTAGATAAGTGCAGGGGCTAGCGGCAGAACGATGTTTGAAAGACATAGCGGAATTACCGCCTCTTATTAGTTTACCCCATGGCAAACTAATAAGAGGCAGATAAAATCTGCGCAAGATAATGGTGCTTGAAAGCCTCAACGTAACCACTGCCAGCTCTTAATTTGACACGAGAAGAGCTATCCGACTCTGCAAGATGTTCCTCCTGTTCTGGGGCTCTCCGAACAAAGGTAGGTGCCTCTCTCTCTCGGGTGATGACGGTTCATCTCTCCAGAGGTGCGGTTGCATACACCGCTCGAAGCACGGAGGCATATTCTGCTCGGGGTGCCGTAACATACCCCGAATGAGGCAGCGTCTAAGCCCGCTCGGGAGACGATGGGGCACACTGCCAAGAGGGTACCGACATCCCGCAAAGCTGCAATGGAATTACACCCCGACAAAGGCGGAAGCGTTGAAGCCATGCAGGAATTGAACACCGAATTTGAAATCGCTTTTGCATCGGCGCAAAAATTAAATCCTGCCGCGTTCGACACCGAAAACGAAAAAGAAAGTGCATCAAGCTATAGCAAAGCATTTTACACTGCTAACGGCTGGAAAGGTTCCCGCTATGACAGAAACCTGACCGCAAAAGCCATCGCAAAATTATCCGCGAATACATCAAAAACGTGCATCCGGCATACCGTTTTTCAATTCCCTCCGACGCTCTCAGTATTCAAATCGCGTTAATGGAATATCCCCTTGAGCTTACCAATCGCGAATTGATGTTGAAATACCGGCATAAAGATTTTATGCAAAATGGGCATATATCCCGTCTAAAGGAAATATCGAAGCCGACGGCATGACGCAATCGGATATTGAGGAATGGGTTTCGTATCAAGCCGAAACGGCAAATAGCGGACACAGCTTTTGCAGCTCCGGCATATGGCTCAATCCTGCCATATATGCAGTTATGCAAGACTTCAAAAACTTCATGGACTCATGTAACTACTCTTGCCGACGACGCGCAGGAGGATTATTTCGATACGAACTTTTACGATTCGATGCACAGCGGGAAAGGCGATAAACCCGCAAAGTTTATAAAACGAACGGCGCGTATCAGTCCGACGAAACAAGTCGGCGGCGTAAAGCGTCTTTGCGCATAAAGAAAACCGCCGGAGAAATCCGGCGCAAAGAGGCGGGGAATGACAAAAGGAGAATATTTGCTGACGCAGAGGGACAGACAAATGACGATGGCAATCAAAAAACAGAGCAAACAGGATTTTTCCGGCGCACGAATGCACAAAAATATCGCCGCAGGTTTTCAGATGAAGCTGGAAAAATCGACGGTCAAAGAATTGCAGGCGCGGCATGAATAAGACTGCAAAAACAAAAGCAACGACGGCGCACCGCGAACTACTGAAATCAGTCAAAGAGAGCGCAGTCATCAAAGAAGTGCAAACCGTCATCAACGCGACGGGCTTACAAGTCCAGCGGATAAACACCGGCGCATTCGTAACGGGAACGGGCAGCGACCGCCGCTACGTCCGTAGCGCAAAGAAAGGCACGCTCGACTTTGAGGGCTACGACAATCACGGGCGATTTTTAGCCATCGAGTGCAAACGCCCCATAGGCGGGCGCATATCGCCGGAACAGGCGGCGCGTATCGACGACATCAACAAAAAAGGCGGGATTGTCTTTACGGCAAGAAGCGGAACCGAAGAGCTCACGCTTCTTGAAATAAATAATTGCTTTTAGGAGGTCAAAATGCAATTCGACAAATCAAAAGTATACACCGCGCTGAACGCGGACGAGTTGAAAATCGGGAGCAAGGTATTACTTGCGGACACTTTAAGCGAGTTAAAACGCTTGGTAGAAAATAACGTTATCCCTGATACGTTAGAATTTGTTAGAGCGGAAACGTATCAAATGCGTTTTCTTTCCGGAACAGGTTTTAACCTCGCCTACCTCATCGCTTCGCCCGCAGAACCGAAATACAAGCCCTTCCCCGACAACGAGACGGCATTAAAAATCATCGCCAAACACGGCGGATGGGTAAAAAATGCAGAAGGGTTCTGGCTTATAACAAATCTAACGGTCGGCAATGAAGATGAAGGAGGAATATATGTTTGCGATAGTTGGCATTCAGCAAAACACGTTCTTAACCACTTTACCTTTGCCGATGACGGCTCCCCCGTCGGCGTAAAAGTCGACGACTACACGGACGACGACACAGGAGAGGACTAAAAATACGGAGCGATGACATAAAAAAATGCCATTGTCATACGCGAGTTTTGCCGCAAGGCAAAATCTCGAAGCGGACTGCAAGAAATGTAAACAGCGAAAACAACGCTTGTGCAGTCCGCGCGGCGCAAACAAGGATACAAGGCGGGTTCAAGCCCCGCGCGTCGACATAAAACGAATTGCTGCGCAGCTTTTTAGTTTTGAAAAACACGTTTTAGGAGTAAGACATGGAAAAAACAACATTGTACGAAATTACGGGAGATTTAATCGGTCTGTCCAATTTGATGGAGTCTCTTGTTGACGAAAACGGCGAGCCGCGCGAACCGACGGCGGAAGAGTTCGAGACAATGAAGCAATGGTTTAATGAAGATACCGACCGGTTCAAGGCAAAGTTTGATAACTATTGCAAGTTTATCAAAAACTTAAAAATGTCGGCGGAAAACGCGGAGGCGGAAAAAAACAACTTTAAGGCGGAGGGAGCGCGTCTTACCAAACGGGCAACGGCATTCGCCAATCGTGAAAAAACAGTCAAAACCCTTTTGCGCTGGGGTATGGAACGGCTCCATCTTCAAAAGTTCAAGACGGATTTTTTTACGGCGAGCATTCAAAACATCGGCGGGAAAGTCATACACGTTTCGGAGCTTGCACAGCCCAAAGACATTAACGCATTGCCGGAAAAATACCTCAAACCGCGCGAAGTCAATACGAAGGCAATCCTGCAGGACTTAAAAGACGGACTCCTTGAAGAGCGCGAGGGTGCGATGAACTTTACAAAAGTTTTTGTAAAAGGCGGAGATGCCTTGCCGTTTATTCACGTCCATCAACCGAACGCGCTGGTCATTAAGTAGGGGCGCGTATGGGCATACCGGTAATGATATTCGGAGAAAGCGGAAGCGGCAAAAGTACGAGCCTCCGCAACTTTAAGGCGGGCGAAGTATCGGTTATCAACGTTTCCAAAAAGCCGCTGCCGTTTCGGAGTACGGGCATTGCGGTTGTGAACGCGAACGACTACCGGCAAATTGAGGCGTTGCTTTTGCGGGGCAAAAATAAAAGCGTCGTGATTGACGACGCAACCTATTTGCTTGTCGATGAGTTCATGCGGACGGCAAAAATGGCGGGTTTCCAAAAGTTCACAGACATGGCATTGAACTTTTACAACCTTATACGGTTGGTCATCGACAAATTGCCGCCGGATAAAATCGTCTACTTTATGGGGCACGTCGACACCGACGTGAACGGAAAGGAACATTTTAAGACCATCGTCAAATTGCTTGACGAAAAAGTTACGCCGGAGGGACTTTTTACCATTGTCTTAAAGACGGAGGTAACAGACAGGATGTACCGGTTCGCAACGCAGACGAACGGCGCGGACACGGTCAAAAGTCCGATGGGAATGTTTGACGATTTGTACATCGAAAACGATTTGCAATTCGTAGACAAAAAAATCCGCGAGTTTTACGGGATATAGGAGGAAAATATGAGCTGGATCAATGATTTTCAGTATACGTCGGATTATGGGATAACGTTTGACGTTCCCGATGGGGAACACCGCGTGTCCATTCTGGACGCAAAAGAAGCGATGAGCAGAAAAGGCGCACCCATGGTTGAAGTTCGCTTGCAGGTAACGGACAGTAATTCAATTCCGTACGTTGAGCGCATTGTCGCGGGCGAATGGTTCGACAGAAATATGTCGCGCTTTTTCGACGCGTTCAAAATCGTGCGCGGAAACTTCAATTACGCGTCATGGCGCGGCAAGACCGCGCGCGGAATGTTCAAACACGAACAGCAGACCTATACCGACATTTACGGGGCGCAAAAGACCGTCAACAAATCGGTAATGAGTATGCTCATCGTCGAACAGACGAACGCACAGGGAACGGGACAGGCGCAGACACTGCAAAATCAGCAATCATCGCCGCAAACGCCGCCCGCGCAAAATCCCGCGCCGCGTCAACCGTATGGACAGTCGCAAGCCCCCGCACCGGCGCAGACGGATAGCGTTCCCATGGACATGGACGACTTCCCCGAGGATATACCGTTCTAAAACATGACGGCGGAAGAAAATGGGCAGCTGCTCTTATTCGAGGACACAATCGACGAATTAGACCCCTACGCGGGGGTGCAGCTGCCTTATTATGCGCATCCGGTACACGACGGCGAGCGGCTTATGAACTATCAGCACGATTATCTTCTGTTTAACAGCGCAGAATCGTGGCACCAGCTCTGGACGCTCACCCTCA
>CAUTZW010000106.1:0-5011 GCA_963543045.1 uncultured Treponema sp. | reverse complement strand
TGCTGCTTAAATACATTGGGAGTATTTAGGCACTGCACTAATATTGACTATTCCAAAGTTCCAGAAATTATGAAAATGACAGTGTTACGCATAGCTTCCCTTTTAGCAACTGAAACATCGGTATTACTTCTAAATCATTTGCAGATACTGGAACAAGAACATTTCAAAACTTTACAAACTTTGATAAATTCTTAAAGCCTTTATCACGTTATAGGTGCTTATAAAATGTATAAACCAACGATACAGATAGACACGCAAGAAATAAAGAAGGCTTTACGGTGGACAGATGTAAACTTCTTGAACTTTGTAACAAAGGCAAGTCTTGCACTAAATAGAATTGCAATCCGAAAAGCTAAAAAGAACTTTAAGTCAAGATTTAATGTAAAAAATCATAACTTCAAGTATGTCGATAAATATTCTGTCTTAAAATCCTTTAAAACCTTTAGACTTAAAAGCCAACAAGGGACAACACTTCTAAAAAATAAATCCTTCCATGCCTATTTTCTTGAACATGGTGCAACGATTAAACAAAAGAATAAAGAATGCCTAACACTCTGCCCATCGACCTATCGGGAAACTTGTCTTGTAAGTGGCACGCCTTAGGCTGGTGCGCTCTTCGGCAAGTAATTTTTTAAGCACCGATGTAAAAGGTTCTGCATCCCATCCTGCGGCTTATTCTATATGCTAAAATAATAGTAAATGGTATTCCATTTTGGAAAAACTTCCGGCAACATACGCCATTGGCAGCCGCTTTTGAGCAGGTACAGTATGGCACAAAATACTTCATATAGGTCTACTTTCCTCGGCGCAGTCTTTTTCCATCCTCCTTCTAATAAGGGGCGGATTTCTTCGAATTGTTCGCGTGTTATTTCGCTGGGATAGGTCTGTTTCATAGAGGGGTGTAGTGTATTTTTAGAGGTTGAACAGGTTCTGATAAACTTAGCTACCGTTCGCAATGGAATGTGCGGCTATGTTTTGGTATCGGGTATTCCGGTTCTGGGGGCCGCTCTGATGGTGTGAGGCTAGCGTGCCGACATTGCATGCGAGTATGCTATAAGTAACACAATATCTACTTTGCTTTGGTGCTCCCGAGTGAAGCCTACGAATGAGAAAGAAATCGAAAACATATTGGAGAAAGCGCCATATGCATAAAACGGTCGCCTATTCCTCCACTATACATTCAAAATACCGTCATCACAGTAAATGAAAAAGTGCGGTTATTTTACTCTCGGCACATGGCTACCCATGCCATCTCATACAAACCGCCTCTCTGTGCATGTAAGCGCGTCCACTCTTCGGCAAACCGCAAAGTCGGCTCTCGAAACCCAACACAATCGAGCGATGTATACCAGTCGTGCAAAGAAGTAAACACACATCGGAGAAACTCCGCATACGTAAAAAGCCATGCTTCGTTATCTGACGGTATGTCTCTATTCCTAGTCGGCTGCTGAAAATGCAACGCGATCGGGCTACGTACACGGTCGCGCAGAGAAGTAAACACACACCGGAGAAACTTCGTATGCGTAAAAATCCATGCCTCATCGTCTGACGACATAGCTGTATTCTGAATAATGGCACGCTATCGCGGTAAATGGAAAACCGCGTCCATGCCGACCTCTCCACGCACGGCAACCCGCACCATCTCACGCAAACCTTTCGCGCGTTCACGGAAGAGCACACATGTTTCAGCCAACCGCAACACGATCGGGTTATGTACACAATCTCGCAGGGAAACAAACCAATGCCGGAGAGATCCCACATACCTAAAAATTCATGCTTCGTTGTCTGATAGCATGCCTCTATTCCGAATAATAGCACGCCATCGTGGTAAATGGAAAACCGCGTCCATACCGTCCCTCTCCACGCACGGCAATCCACGCTATGTCATGCCAACCTTTCGCGCGTCCACGGAAGAGCTACTCACACTTCAGTCAACCGCAAAGATGACTCCAAATCACAACGCGAGCGGACCATGTACACTAGTCGCCTAGGGAAGCAAACACGCACCGGAGAAACGCCGTATGCAGAAATCGTATGTGTAAAAATCCATGCTTCGTTGCCTGACGGTATGTCTGTATTCCGAATAATGATATACAATCGCGATAAATAGAAAACCGCGGCTATGCCGCCCCCTCCACGCACTCGCGCCATCTCTTACAAACCGCTTCCCCGCGCACACGGAAGGAGCGAGCAAGCTCCATGCACCCCGCACACGCGTCGGCCGTCGCCCGCGGGTTTATTTTGCAAACGTATCGTTATTCTGCGTTTTTTGATTTTGTTCGGTGATGAATTGGATAAAATAATCTTCGAGCGTTTTTGTCGGGCCGGGCAGCTTCATGCGGCTGCGCGCCCGCGCATTGTCGCGCCGAATTGTGTAGAGCGAATAAAAATTGCGGTAGTCGAGACCGGCATCGGATTTAATGTGTTCGCCCAAAAATTGAGAAACTTCATCGCGGCTGATTGCCGGAATCGCCCGCTCGCTCAAAATCGAACGCAAATGGAGCAGTTGCTCATATGAAATGCCGAATAGGAATTCCTCCATCGCCTGCACCACTCCGATATCGCCCATCTTTTCTTTAATGAACTGAATCCACTGCTCGTCCATTTGAATCGACATGAGCAAGAGCTCGCTCGTTCCCATCATCGTGCCGAATGCCGGCGCAAGCTTTCTCCGCGCCGTCCACACCGACTGGAGCACCGGAGCAATGCTTTCAATCGACTGATCGTTGCGGTGTTCCCATATTAATAGAAGAGACATTGCCCACTGGCGGCGGAAATCCATCGGCAGGCAGTTGTCGGTTATCAGATTCAGATAAACATCTTCGGCCATGAGCGTAAACGTCATCGTCATCGTACTGCGGAGCAGCTCTTTTGCAATCCGGTCAGGCACATCGAGCCGCCCGCATAAGCGGTGCATCGAAGCGAACGTATGAATCTTCGATACGATATACGCTTTTCCGAGTATTGCCTTTGACGGCAGCTGGAGCGTGGTGTCGCCTTTGTCCTGATGTTTTATCAATGAATCGATGAGCAGCTGCGGCGTGCGCACTCCGCCTCCGGTTACGTCGTGCCGTTCCAGAAGCGACGGAAACTTTGCGATACCTGCGGCAAGTTTTGTCAGATCGTTCATCCGGTTAGCAATGACCTTTGCAGTCGCAGGCGCCTTTTCCCGCAAAATCGACAGGAAATCCGTATATATTTCCTGCTCATTCGCCGTAAGAACGATAAGCCCTTCGTCTCTTTCGAGCGCAACATCCGGCTCGGAATCGTAAAAATCGCCTATATCAACTTGAATAAAAGTATTTCCAGAATCCACGGGGCGGATTATACACGTAAATAATCGATATTTTCAATGCCGTTCATACGGAAAATCGCCGAACGGAGGGGGAAAACGCAATGAAAAGCGGTAATGCGCATCGTTTTCGCACCTTGTGCCGTCTTTGAGCGCAATTAAAGGGCGCATGACGGCGATTGACGCGGGGCAGCCGTTTGAAGTCATCGTGGACTATGCGCATACGCCCTCGTCGTTTGAGACGATTTTTCCGCCGGTAAGAAAACGCTGCGCCGGCAAAATGATTGCGCTTTTCGGAAGCGGCGGCGAGCGCGACTTAACGAAACGCCCGCTGCAGGGGCAAATCGCCGCAAAGTTCTGCGATACGATTATTTTGACCGACGAAGACCCGCGCGGAGGGGATTCCGTTGCGCTTTTGCCAATGATTGCCGACGGCACAAAAAAAGAAGGCAAAAAGGCGGACGAAGATTTATTCATCATTCCCGACCGGAAAAAAGCGATCCGCACCGCGTTTCAGTCGGCACGCAAAGGCGACATTGTGCTTTTGCTCGGCAAATCGCACGAAAACAGCATTATCTACAAAGATTACACGATGCCCTACGACGAAATCAGCGAAGCTAAAACCGCGCTTTCGGAGATGGGATTTACGAAAAACGCGGACTGACAGGAAATAGTTGCGGACTTTAGCGGGGTGTGAAAGCCGCCGCGGTACAGGTCGGCTTTGTTCCGTCCGCAGAAGCAAAAAGCCGTCTGCAAAATCGCAAGCGACTGTTGTTTGCTCCGTGCCTTTTCCTCCCTCACGCGGCGCACAAACTCGCGCTGCCCGTCTCAACTGAGTCGTCGTGTGCGTCAACGGTTCTTATCGGTAGCCGTATTTTTGCCGTTTCGGAGAATGCAGACGAGCGTTACGGCTAGTACCGCGGACTTCAGCGGACTGAGAAAGCAGCCGCGTTTCAGGTAGCCTTGTCCGTCTACAAAATAAAAAAAACGTCCGCAAAATCGCAAGCGACTGTTGTTTACTCCGTGCCTTTTCCTCTCTCTAGTGGCGCTCAAATTCACGTTGCCCGCTCCCTACAGAGCCGCCGTATGCGTCAACGGTGCTTACCGGTAGCCGTATTTTTTACCGTTTTGGAGAATACAAACGAGCATTACGGCAAGTACCGTGGAGGTTAGAGGGCGATGAAAGCTGCCACGGATCCTGTCGTCTTGTTCTATCTGCAAAAGAAAAAAGCCGTCTGCAAAATCGCAGGCGGATTTTTCTTTCCTCCGCGCCTTTCCCGCACTTCCGCGCCTCACTCTCCTTCACGAGCCGCTCAAACGATCCTTGCCCGCCTACAACAGATCCGTCGTATGCGTCAACGGTTCTTACCGGTAGCCGTATTTTTTGCCGTTCCGGATAATGCAAGCGAGCGTTACGGCAAGTGCTGTAAGGTTCAGCGGGCTGTGAAAGTCACCGCGTCTCCGGTCGTCTTGTTCTGTCTGCAAAAACGCAGGGGCTTTTGTTTGCTTCGAGTCTCTCTCCCTCACGAACCGCCGCGTGCGTCAACGGTGCTCACCGGTAGCCGTATTTTTTGCCGTTTCGGAAAATGCGGGCGGGCGTTACGGATAGTGATTTAGCCAGAGAAAAGAAATAAAAAAGCCTACGAAAAGACGGGAAAAGACGGGAAAAGACGGGAAAAGACGGGAAAAGACGGGAAAAGACGGGAAAAGACGGGAAAA
>CAUTZW010000105.1:0-5704 GCA_963543045.1 uncultured Treponema sp. | reverse complement strand
CCTCTCTGGGGGATTTTACCACGCTATCGGCAGCTTTGTAAGACCTTCGCTTTCATTTATGTGCTGCGCGAGTGCAGAGGGGGAACTGCTTCTATTTATCGTGAAATAAATACCGGTCTTGCAGCTTGCCCGGGCGGACGGAAAAATGGGCGCGTGGGTGTCGGAATAGCTCGGCCGTCCGCCGACAGTGCAAATCCTCCGCGTCCAGTTTCCCCGTCGCCCCTATACCAACCATCTAGCAAGTTTTCCTGCAAGGAAAACTTGAAGCGGACAGTCGGCCAAGTTAACATCTCCTGATTCAGTCTATCCTGTCCGCCCCACCTAGCGACGCTCCATCTAGCAAGTTTGTCGGTAAACAAACTTGAGGCAGACGGTCAACAAGGTTAAATCTTCACGGCATCTCCCAGCCCGCCCGCAGCCGCACCAACCATCTAGCAAGTTTTCCGCTAGGAAAACTTGAAGCGGACAGTTAGCCAAGTCAACGCCTCACGACCAACCCATCCTGTCCGCCCTGCCCCGTCTTAAAACGCCTCCGGAAGCGTAAAGTTCATCTGCGCTCCGGTTAGCGGATGGGTAAAGCGCAAGCATTTTGCGTGGAGCATGAGCCGCTCGCCGGAAGAGCAAACGCCGTAGAGGGAATCGCCGATGATGGGGATGCCGAACCCGTGCGGATCGGCGGAGGCAAGGCGCAGCTGATGGGTGCGGCCGGTATGCGGCGTAAAAATGATGCGGCTGACGGTTCGGCTCGTGCCGTCGGGGGCGGTATACGTTTCCGTGCCCGCGTTTTCCCATTCCGTGATCGCCCTTTTGCCGTGCGCGGCGTCCCATATTTGATGCGGGCGGTTTTCGACATCGAGCCGGAAATACAGCTCCATCATTCCGCCGACGCCGGACACAACGCCGCCCAGCAAGGCCGTGTATCGCTTTTCGACAAGGCCGTTTTCAAACTGGCGAGAGAGGTTGCGGTGCGCCTCCGCAGTAAAGGCGAGCGCCATAAGTCCGGAGGTTTCCATGTCCAATCGATGTACAGCCGGCTGCGCAATGCAGGAAGGAAAGAGGCGGCGCACGCGGTTGACGACGCAATCCTGCTTGTCGGGTCCGCGCCCAGGCACCGACAGGAGGCCGCTTTGCTTATCCACCACGATGATGCTGTCGTCACGGTAGACGATTTTGAGCCCGAGCATCTGCGGCAAGATGAGCGCGCACCGCTCGTCGCAGGGCGAATACACGGCGCCTGACCGTTTTTCCGCCGTTCCGCCGCCGTAAAAGATTTCCGCCATGCTCAGCGGCGTGTAACCGTGCGAAAAAGCGTAATGCAGGAGCTTCGGCGCGCAGCAGTCTCCGGTTCCGGTCGGCGGCAAAGCCGTACAGATGGAACGCAACGGACGCCGAACGCCGTCTGCGCAGCAAAAGGAATAGAGCGCGTATACTTTTTCGAGGGACGCGCGCGTTAAAGCAGCGCGCGCGGCGGTCAACGCCCGTTCTTCCGCATCCGGCTCTCCGTAACCGCCGCACTCTTTTTTCCGCGCCGCCTTCAATGCAGTAATCCTATCCGTAATGCGGTGAATTTCCGCGTCGTTTTCGGAAAGAGCCGCATCGATCTGCGCCGCGCTCACCACCGGCGGCACAAAGACCGTGTTTTCCTCTTCCGCATCGGAATGCAGGCTGCACCGAATGCCGGAAACCGTTTGCAGCGTAATCCGCCTGCCCGCCGCATCCGCGCACACCATCGCCCCCAGCATCAGCCCCTGCCCCGACCGCTCGGCGCTTTCCGGCGCGCTCCGCACAATGCGCAGCGTCCCCGCATCCAGCGCGGCAATCATCGTGCGGCATACGGCGGCCGCTTCCTCTTCGGGAAAAGGCGGAAACATCGGCTAGAGGTTTCGGATTTCGACGGAGCCGTCCGGCTTCGCAATAAAAACGGCCGGTTTATTCTTCGTAAAAAAGCCGACTTCAACCACGCCGGCAATTTTGAGAATCGTATCTTCCATTTCGACGGGATTGACCGGCGACTTCCACAGGCAGTCGACAATCTGATTTCCGTTATCGGTAACGACCGGCCCGCACTTGCGGACGCCTTCACGGAGCGTTACCGTTGCGCCGAGCCGCTCAAGCGCCCGTTTGACCGGCACAAAAGCCGCGCCGATAATTTCCACCGGCAGCGGAAAGCGCGTCCCCATATTCGGAACGGCCTTCAGCGCGTCGGCGACGATGACGAGGCGGTCGGAATTATATTCGACAATCTTTTCGCGCAGCAGGGCAGCCCCGCCGCCCTTAATCAAATTGCAGTCCCCGTCAATTTCGTCCGCTCCGTCAATCGCAAGTTCCAAATGCCCGTCGATGATGCGGTCGTTCAGGGAATACACGGGAATGCCCCAATCCGCGCACGCGTTTTCCGTCTGAAAACTCGTTACGACCGCCTTGACGCCGGTTAACGTCCCGGCGGCAATATGTTCCGAAAGGCGTTCGACCGCCGGAAGCGCCGTTGAACCGGTGCCGAGCCCGATCTTCATCCCGCTTTTGAGCAGGCCTCTTTCAAGGAGCGTATCGACGGCAGTGCGGGCGGCGCGCTCCTTTTGCTCATTTTGACTCAGTTCCTTCATAATCGACTCCCGTAAAATACTTGAATTGCCGGTAGGCTTGATATTTGAGCATGGCAAGACCGTTCGTAACCGGACATCCGGCTTTCCGCGCGGCCGCCATAATCGGCGTTTCCTCCGGATCGTAAATAATGTCGAACAGCCACTCCGTCCCCCGAAAATGATAGAACCACAGCGGATTCGTCTCTTTGGAAGACGCGCCGTCGGAATGCATCCCGACATTAGTCGTTTGGATAATGATGTCGCAATAGCGTTCAAGCAGGTCGCGGTTTTCTTCCGAAAGTGCGGCATACGCAAAGCCGAACCGTTCGGCAAGGAAGCGCGCGCGCGGCAGCGTCCGATTGAACACGCACGCCCGTCCGCCCATTTGCTTGATAACATATGCGACCGCATGGGCCGCTCCCCCCGCGCCGATAATGGCAACGCGGCGGCGGCATAGTTTTTTTACACCCAAAAATTCCATCAGCGCGCGCTGAAAGCCGTACGCATCGGTGTTTAGGCCGATCCACGTGCCGTCTTCGATGCGCAAAACGGTATTGCACGCGCCGATTTCGCCCGCTTCCCGATCGATTTCCGTAAGGCCGTCAAGCGCATCCGCTTTATACGGCACGGTAACCGCCATGCCGTCAAGTCCCGCAGTTTCGGCAAAGTCGAGCGCCTCCGCAAAAGAAGTCGCCGGCAGCGGAATAAAAACCCGATTCAAGCCGTGCGCACGGTAGCCGAGGTTGTGGAGGAGCGGGCTTTTCGTAACCTTCAACGGGTAACCGGTAACGGCGCAAATATTCGTTTCCGCATTTAAATGGTGAAAGTTATACAATTCGTCGAGCGTTACCGGATCGATGTGGCCGATTGCAGCGGTGTTTTCAGCGCATTCGGGCGGCGAAGTATACGTGATGTGCGAATCCAGTTTATGCGACAGGATCCGCGACGGAATACCGAGCGGGCCCATGGCGCAGAGAATCCGGTCAAAGCCTTTGATTTCCGCCGCCTGCTTAAAAAATTGCGTTACTTCGTCGAGCGTCTTCGGCATAAACGCGATCTTCGGAATCTCAAAGGCGGTGCGCCGGAGCGATTCAAGCTTTCCGCGCAAATCGGGAATCGGATGCTCAAAGTCGTGGCAGCTTCGGATAATTTTTACGCCGAAGGCAAGCGCGGCATCCTGCAAACTCGGCACATGAAAATAGTCTTCGAAATCGACATAGGCAAAATTCTTTGCAGGATTTTGATCGGCAAAGGCCATTGCCCGACTGAACAAGGCGGTGCGCGCAAACTCCGTGCTGTCGAATTTGCCGCCGTCAATGCCGCGCCGGATCGTTAAAATGCACGGAACATTTATCATCGCCGGAAAACGCCGCGCGTAAAGCTGTTCGTCTTCGCTCAAGTGATCGACGCGCAGTTCCGCAATATCGATGTGCGGCGCATACTTTTGCACCAACGCCGCATCTTCCCGCAACGTTTTCTCCGTCAGCGTCAGGCAGAGCAGCGGGCGTTTTGTGTTCTTATCCATAAGCGTTCCACATGAAAATCAATATACGGTCAGCCGTTTTATTTCTCGATCCATAACGGACAAAATCAACGTCGTGTTTTTCGGAACCGAATACGGGAGGGTTATGGCTCCGCCGGGGTGCATGAATTTAGCGAGCGCACGAACAGTTCCGTCCTCTTGTTCCGCGTCGAACCGCATAGAAACCGGATACGGAAAATCAGTTACCGCCGCGCTGAAAATCCCGACGGCACGCGCGTCATCCGGCTCTTCCGGCACGGCAATGACGACGCTGACGCGCGAATAATTCGGCAGCGCAGCCGGATTTTGCGGCTGCTGACTCAAAACAACGCCGACCGCTCCGTTCGCCGCAGGCTGCGCGGAAAAATCAAAGACCAGACGGGTTTGCGCGACGGTGCGGAGGACATCGGATACAGACATACCGGCAAGATCGGGAACCGTTACCGTTTCGACATTCGGCCCCTTACTGACTACCAGCTGCATCGTAACCGGTTCGGTGATTTCCGTATTTTCCGGCGGATTCTGCGCAATGACAGTACCGGCGGGGGACGAGTCCGTTTTATACAGCGGGGCGGCAAGCGTGATGAGCGGACGGCTGGAACCGGCGAACAACGATTGCAGCCGGAGCTTTAAGTCATCGATATTCATGCCGACGTAGGATTCGATGTGATCGACGATAACGCCGCGGCTGACCACGAGCGAAACGCGGCTGAAGCCCTTGACGATCGAACCTGCCGCCGGATTTTGATCGAGCACCGTGCCCGCATCCTCCGGCGAATCCGAATAGCGCTGCGTAATCTTCGGATACAATTCCTTGTCCTGCATTTCAATAAGCGCATCCGCAAGCGCTTTTCCGCGCACTTCCGGCACCAGCACCTCTTCCGCCCCGCGCACATACACAAAAAACACCGCGCACGCAAAAAAGAGCATAACAAAAACCGACACGACAACCAGCCGCATCATCCTTCCGCCGTCACCCTTCCCGGCGGCCGCGCCCGCATCCCCGTTTTTTATCGCATCGGAAGCGTCCTGCGCCCGCTCCTCAAACCTCTTTCTACCCATAGTGCCCACACCATACCATTTTTTTACCGGAGTTACCAGATTCCCGGCCAGGCGGAGCGCATGGGAGTGCGAATGACGGCAAGGGGGTGGGGCGGCCGCTACGGTGTGTCGAGTAGTGAAGTGGCGAGGGGCGTTCATGCCGACGAAAGGGAACACGGGCACGCGGATGATGGGAAGACGTGGGCGACCGCTATGGGAGCTGAGCGGGGAAGCGGTAGGAGGCTCGTATGACGGCGGACGAAGAAACGGGCACCTGGATGGCGGAGGAAGTGGGTACCCGTTGCGGTTTGTTGAACGGGGAGCCGGAGGAGAGTTGTGTGCTAGTATACGGGACTTGAGCAGACGCTCCACTTTCGCGAGCGGAGAGTCGGCAAGATACTTGTATGCCAGTGGAAAGAGAAACGGGCACGTGGATGCTGATGACGGGAGAGCGGGAGCAGCCACATCGTTTTGACGCCGCATACCGGCCGTACCCACCAGCTGCGCCTTTCACGGCTTCCCCTTACTCGGCGACAGCGCCTACGGAGCTGCAGTCATT
>CAUTZW010000104.1:0-5796 GCA_963543045.1 uncultured Treponema sp. | reverse complement strand
CCGAAGCCTCCGGCGGCTTGCTTGAAGCGAGCTCCGTCATCCAAAACATCGCGAGCCAGACCAACCTCCTCGCCATGAACGCTGCCATCGAAGCCGCGCACGCAGGCGAAGCGGGCAAAGGCTTTGCCGTCGTCGCCGATGAGATTCGTAAGCTGGCGGAAGAATCGTCCGCACAGGGCAAGGGCATCACCGACACCTTGAAGAAGCTCAGCGACGAAATCGCAGGTTTGTCCGCCTCCTCCAAAACCGTCGAAGAAAAGTTCAACGCCATCTTCCAGCTGTCGGAGAACGTCCGCGGCATGAGCGCAGAGCTTACCTCAGCGATGAAAGAGCAAGAAAACGGCAGCCGCGAAGTCCTCGCCGCCATCAAAACCATCAGCTCCGTCACCGCCGAAGTCAAAGACGGCTCGGAGGAGATGCTGACCGGCGGCAAAGGCGTCGCCCAAGAAATGCAAAAACTCGACCGGCTGACGGCAGAGATCAAAGATTCTATGAATGAAATGTCGGCCGGTGTACAGCAGATTAACAACGCCGTGCAGGAAGTCAATGAGCTTGCGCGGAAGAATAAGGATAGTATTGAGGGACTGGCTGGAGAGGTACGGAAGTTTAAGGTATAGGGGCAGGCGGGACGGCCGACCAATTTAAGTCTGTAAAATACAGTTTTCCCGTCCGCCCAAACTCGGGCAGGCTGCTCGACCGGTATTTCTTTCACGATAAATAACAGCAACCTGCACGAGATGAGCGCGGGGGTGACGCAGATTAACAATGCGGTGCAGGAAGTCAACGAGCTGGCGCAGAAGAATAAGGATAGTATCGAAGGGCTTGCGGGGGAGGTGAGGAAGTTTAAAGTGTGAGGCGGTCGGAGGAACGGGCACTTACATGATGGTAGAGGCTCGTCCGACCGCTTCCAGTTTCGCTGGCGCGAAACTGGCGAGCAATTCGCGGATGTCGGAGAGAAAAATTGGTCGGCGGAGAAGGAGAACTTTTTCGCCGGCCGTCTGTTTAACAGCGGAAGAGCAACGAGTTTGCCAACACCTCTAGCCGGTTTTTCCATCGGAAAAACCGGAGGCGGACGGTCGACCGATTTAAGTCTGTAAAATACAATTTCCCCGTCCGCCCAAACTCGAGCAGGCTGCAAGACCAGTATTTGTTTCACGGCAAATAACAGCAGCCTGCACGAGATGAGCGCGGGCGTGACGCAGATCAACAATGCCGTGCAGAAGGTGAATGACTTGGCGCGAAAGAACAAGGATAGTACTGAGGGGCTGGCTGAGGAGGTAAGGAAGTTTAAAGTGTAGCAGAAGAAGAACAAGGCGATCGGGAATATGAGCACGTACATGATAAGAGAGCAACTGACCGCTTCCCATTTTGCCTACAGGCAAAATGGGCTAGTGGCTTGCAGATGTCGACGAACAGAAAAAAATGGACACTCAGCTTAATAAAGGTCTCGACTAGCAACAAGCTTGCCCACGGCAAACTCAGGTAGGCTGCCAAGGAGGCAAGGAAGTTTAACGGTGCTTATACCTATTTGTCTTTAAATATAGCTAAAAATCCTCTATCCTCCCACATGAATTACAGCAAAGACCTCAGACTTCGAGTAATCGAATGTGTAGAAGACAGACATATATTGCAGTGATATTTAAAGTTCATATGGGAATAGCCACTGCTTGAAAAAAGCGGTACACTGCGACTGCAACATAGAAAGGAAAGTCCGGCGGTCGGTTAATAAGAAAATTATTCCCGAAGAACTCATAGAATATGTCGAAGTGCATCCTGACACCTACTCAAAGAAATCGCAGAAGTGTTCGGTTGCTGCCCAGTCATCAGTGCTGAAACGCCTCCGCAAACTCGGCATTACGCGGAAAAAAGAGCACTTTTTACAAAGGCAAGAGCCCGAAAACTAGCAGCATATCTGAAGAAAATAAAAATAAAAGACATCCCCAAAGAAAAGCTCGTATATGTTGATGAAATCGGCATCGAAACTCAGATGTATCGCCAATATGCCCAAAGTCATCGAGGGAAACGGGGGAACATGCACATCAGCGGCAAGCATCATAAGCAAATTGATCGCTCCATTTACCTACAGTGGAACGATGAAGGGCCTCCTTATTCAACCAATAGTTTAAGGACGGGCTGCTCACAGACATTGATTTTCCTACCGCCGTATCCGTCGGCCCCCAATCCCATTGAGCATACATGGAGTGCTTTGAAGCAAAATATTGCAAGTCAAGTGCACCGGTATGATTCTGCGGCAGAGATGCTTGATGCGATTTTATAGAAAAAGTAGCTATACCCTTCTCATTGTGTTCCTGCCGATGTATGTGCAGGTTACCGAAGCGTGGACGCCCATCCGTGTGAGCAGCGATGGGCTGCACGGCGGCGGAATAAGCGCCTCGATTCCACGCTATACAGTACTTGTAGATGCCTTAAATTGCCAAATAGCGGTACTTGAAGCAAATACCGAGTACCTGTAAATGCAAAGGAGAATCAGAAAGAACTTATGAACGACAGATAACAGTATATTCAAGCTGCATATGACGATGGATAGTATACCCGAACAAAGAAGGGGCATGGACAGAGGGAAAGATGAAATGTGTATATGATCGGTACCGTCAGCCCCAGCCGAACGATCGGCAATGATCGGGACTTACAGGTATCGGATCCCTGCATACGCGATTTGAGACGAACAAAGTTCTGACAGATGAGCGGCATTATTCTATTTCGAGCAGAGTGTTGAGCGCAGAGGTACTTTTGCCTCATGCAAGAACCGCATGGTCGGTAGAATCGATACACTTGCCTTTGGCTGTACATCTTGATAAGGACAAATGCAGAATCCGGAGCAAAGACATACAACAGAACTAATCCGCACACACAATCAAAACTGCCTTCAACTCCGGCCGATGATGCTTTTTGCAAGCGTCAGCTCCTCTTCCCCTATCTTAGACGGACGCTATCTAAAGACATTAGAACTTTATCCACTTGTTTTTAACCTTCCCGCTTTGAGTGGATGCTTTTCTGGCTAGCGCAACGCTCAACGGCATTTTCCTTTCCTGCCGCCCCAAGCTTTGCTGCACGCTGCGGTACGATAAAAGCAACCCGCTTTTTCATACAGCGCTTGAGCGATTCAGGAGCATTGTAGGCAGGCATAAGGAGCGCGCCAATACGAAGGGCGTTTGATACTAAAGTTTTCTGCTCAGAATTTGCTCACCTGTTCAGTAATTCCCGAACTCTTGGATAAAATCGGCATCAAAGACGCCATTGTCACTATCGATGCCATGACTGTCAAACTGAAATTGCCGCAATAATTAAAAAGACAACAAAGCTGACTATGTACTTGCAGTATCGGTTGGCTGGACGGTAAACGGAATCGGCAGGGATTAAAAACAATCGGTACGGTTGAACCGGCTATCGTCAAAGCTGAGCGCAAGCGTGTCGACTGCCGCTATTTTATCGGCTCCCTTGCCCTTGCACTGGTTACGCAGACTGCACAAACTCAGTGGTCGATTGAAGCTCTGCATTGGATTTTAGATGTCACATTCAAAGAAGATGCGAATAGGGCCATAGATACGGCGGGGGTATGAAGCAAAAAAACATACGAAAGTAGGCATCGGCAATTCTCAAGCGCATAGATATCATTCTCTTAAAGGTAAACGCTATGCCATGAGTTTGGATTTTTTCGGCGCTTTAGTTCAGCCCTTCCCCCACCGGAGATTCAAATCCCTGTGAAAACCTCCGTTGCTTTATCTTATAAACTGGTATAGTATAACGAATAAACCGCCGCAGAGCGCGGCTTTATTAACGAGGAAATTATGATACAGTGGGAAAATGCGGACTCGTTGTCTGCTTGGAAAAAACTGCTTTCGCTGAAAGATTCGGTTTCTCTTTCGGACGAATTGAGCGGAGACGGGGCGAATGAGCGGATTGCGCGCTATTCAGTTCCGATGGCGGCCGGACTGACGTTCAATTATGCTGCAAAGCAGGTAAACGAGCGGATTTTAACGGTTCTTTCGGAATTAAGCGCGGAAGCGGAGCTGCTGGAAAAATTCGCTGCGCTTTATAACGGCGAGGTTGTAAATACCGGCGAACAGCGCAAGGTGCTCCATCACTTGCTCCGCGGCCAGTTGGGGCAGCCGGTGGAAGCTGACGGCGTAAACAAACGGGATTTCTATCTGAATGAGCAAAAGAAAATTGCGGAATTTGCCGAAAAGGTGCACAGCGGCGTGATTGTAAACGAAAACGGCGAATCTTTTACGGATGTCTGCCAAATTGGTATCGGCGGTTCCGATTTAGGGCCGCGCGCCATGTATCTTGCCCTCGAAAATTGGGCGAAACGGAACGGCACGTTTAAGCTGACGGCGCATTTTATCTCTAACGTCGATCCGGATGACGGAGCAGCCGTTCTTTCTTCTATTAATATAGCGCGTACAATCTTCATTTTGGTTTCAAAATCCGGCACCACGCTTGAAACGCTGACAAATGAATCGTTTGTAAAGGATTGCATAAAAAAGGCGGGACTTGACCCGGCCAAGCGCATGATTGCCGTAACGAGCGAAACAAGTCCGCTTGCGCATAATGCCGATTATCTTGCGGCGTTTTATATGGATGATTACATCGGCGGACGGTATTCTTCGACGTCGGGCGTCGGCGGCGCGGCATTGAGCCTTGCCTTCGGCGCGAACGTGTTTGCCGATTTTCTGGACGGAGCTGCGTCGGCGGACAAGACGGCGCTCAACGCGGACATTCGCAAAAATCCTGCGCTCTTGGATGCCCTTATCGGCATCTACGAACGCAACGTGCAGGGCTATCCGGCAACGGCGATTTTGCCGTATTCACAGGCGCTGAGCCGGTTTCCGGCGCATTTGCAGCAGCTTGACATGGAATCGAACGGTAAGAGCGTCAACCGCCGCGGCGAAAAAATCGCGTATGCGACCGGCCCGGTGATTTTCGGCGAGCCGGGAACGAACGGTCAGCATTCGTTCTACCAGCTGCTCCATCAGGGTACGGACATCATTCCGCTCCAGTTCATTGCATTTTCGGAAAATCAAACCGGAAAAGACATTACGATAGAGGATTCAACCAGCCAAACGAAGCTGTGCGCAAATGTTGCGGCGCAAATTGTCGCCTTTGCATGCGGAAAAAGCGATGCCGATCCGAACAAAACGTTTGCCGGTAACCGCCCGTCGAGCCTCATTTACGGAAAACAGTTGACGCCGAAAACGCTCGGCGCGCTGCTTGCGCACTACGAAAACAAAGTGATGTTCCAAGGATTTGTGTGGAATATCAACAGCTTTGACCAAGAGGGCGTGCAGCTCGGCAAAAAGCTTGCGAAATCCGTTTTGTCCGGCAGCATGGACGGCGCGCTGAAGGCGTATGCCGGAATGCTGATTCGCTAGCGGACGGGAACGCTGCCGGGAATCGAAATAGCATTCGTGCACTTGCCGGAGAGTGCGGCTATTGCCGCGATCCCTGGCGGCAGGCTCCCCAAGCGGGGAGCCGAAACTGCGATCGAGACTTCTTGCCCGTATTCTTTATTGCAATACGGAAAGTTCCCGGCTATACTGCATACCATGCGCACGCGGATATACCAATTCAATTACGCTACGGAAAGAAATGGCCTTCCGTCGGCGCACATGCTGCTTTCAAATAGGGGCTTGACAGCTCCGGCTTACAAGTCTAATATTACCCCCCCCCGTCCCCACCCCCACCCCCCCCCCACACCCCCCCCCCCCCCCCCCCACCCCTCCTTTTTTTTTAATGATACGGCGACCACCGAGATCTACACGAACATACACACTC
>CAUTZW010000103.1:0-6000 GCA_963543045.1 uncultured Treponema sp. | reverse complement strand
GGTCCCGCAGACTGTTTGAATGCAAGTTTGCCGTTAGGCAAACTTGAGCGGACGGGAACTGCGTTACATCTGTCAAACGCCGTTCACTGCCGTCCGCAGCAATGCAGCTCCGTTCCTGAATAACGTTTGACCGCGAGTTTGCCGATAGGCAAACTCGGAAGGGCAGAAAACCCGCTCTATCATTTTAATACCTGTTTTTACTGCCCGACAAACTCGTGCCGGATGGAAGACCGTCTATAGCTGTCAAACCTCATTTTTCCCGTCCTGCCGCAGCCTTTACAACACTTTAATCGCTCTCTCGATGCGTTCGAGGGAGCGGGGGATGCCTAAAATCAAGATGGAGCCGATGAGCGGGGGGCTGATGCGGCTGCCGGTTACTGCCATGCGGATCGGCATCATAAAGTCGCCGAGTTTGACGCCGAGCGTTTCAGCGGTTTCGCGGGCGCGGGTTTCGGCTTCTTCGTGCGAAAGCGACGGAAACGCCGTCACAAAGTCCTTTGCCGCGTTCAAGATTTCTTTTGTTTTCGCCGCGTCGAGCTTTTTCGGGATTATCGTTTCCGGCGCAGGCGTCGGCGGCTCCGTAAACATAAAGCGCACCATTTCAGCCGCGTCGGTCAGGTATTTAAGCCGCTCTTTGATAAGCGGCATCAGCGAAAACAGCGCCTTTTTTACGTCGGCTCCGCTCATGCCCATCGCCTCGTCCACGCAATACGGCTCGCCGTCATCCCCAATCGCAACGCCCGAATATTCGCTTCCGACGTGAGGCGCGGGGAATTCTGCGGAAACGTTAATGTCAAGCGCCGCGTCTCCCGTCCCCGTGATAAAGGGCAGCGTGCGGCGGTACAATTCTTCGTCGGTCAACAGCCGGATGTACTGTCCGTTGTACCATTCGAGTTTTTTGTAGTCGAAAACGGCGGGACTTTTGTTTAAGTGCTCCAGTTTGAAATTCGACTCAAGCTCTTTGAGCGAATACATATCCTGTCCGTCGATATACGAGCAGCCGAGCATGGCGACGTAATTGATGACCGCTTCGGGAAGATAGCCGCGTGCACGGAACTCGTTGACGGAGGTTGCGCCGTGCCGTTTGGAAAGTTTTTGCCCGTCCTTGCCGTTGACCATCGGCAGATGGCAGAAGTCGGGGGGCTCCCAGCCGAATGCGCGGTACATTTGCACGTGAAGGGGTGTCGACGGAATCCACTCTTGCGCGCGCATAACGTGTGTGATTTTCATAAAATGGTCGTCCACGATGTTCGCAAGGTGGTAGGTCGGAAATCCGTCGCTTTTGAGCAGCACCGGATCGGGACTGATGTCTTCGTTTTTCCATTCGATGTTGCCGAGCAGGTGATCGTGAAACTGCGTTACGCCTTCCATCGGGACTTTCAAACGAATGACGTAGGGCTTACCGGCGTCGAGGTTCGCTTTGATTTCGTCCTGAGTCAGATGTCGGCAGTTGCGGTCGTAGCCGGGCGCCATTTTGTTTTCGGTTTGAATCTTCCGAATGCGCTCAAGCCGCTCCGAATCGCAAAAACAATAGTACGCCTCTCCCTTTTCCACGAGCTCGAACGCGTATTTTTTGTACAGCTCGAACCGCTCGCTCTGAACGTAGGGGCCGTATTCGCCGCCCTTGTCGCCGCCTTCGTCCCACGCAATGCCGAGCCACGACATCGTTTCGTAGAGATTGTTTACGTATTTTTCGTCAAAACGCGTGCGGTCGGTGTCCTCAAGACGCAAAATGAATTTGCCGCCCCGCGACCGCGCAAAAAGATAATTGAAAAGCGCCGTGCGCACCCCGCCGATATGCTGCATTCCCGTCGGAGACGGCGCGTACCGCACGCGGACATCCTGATTTTCCATAACAAGCCTCTTTTGAAATAAAATCACGCGGACCAAAACAAATCCGTCCCCGCCAGTATACCGGATTTCACCCCCGCACGCTATTGGGGGGGAGGGGGCATGGCTGAGGGACGTGCCTACGGGGAAGAGGTGTTTTCTGGAGGAGGTGTTTATTGGGCGGAGGAGTAATGGAGGGGGGCGCAAACAGAGTGCGTAACCGGCTTTGCGGGGGTCCGCTTTAGCACTATTCCTCCATGCTCGCGCGCATTCCGGAACGCGCGCCACCTCCAAACCGGCGCAGGCGGTTCGTACGTCCTTTATCTCGTTCTACAGCGGGACTATCGCATTCCAGCCGCCCGCTGATTCACTCATATGATTCGTATAGTGTTTCCGTATCCCTGCGCCCCATCCGCTCCGTCTTTCATGCCGCTGGGGGAGTTGTGTTTTCCGGAGACGGTGTTTACGGGGCGGAGACGCTGCACTTGGAAGAAGGAGTTCCCTATGCTCGAAGGGAGGCGCTCCCTGCGCCCGAGGGGAGACATTCCCTACGCTCGGAGGGAGAGGTTCCCTATGTTCGAAGGGAGAGGCTCCCTACGCCCGAAGGGAGAGGTTCCCTACACTCGAAAGGAGAGGTTCCCTATGCCCGGAGGATGGTGTGCGAGGTGGGGTCGGCAAAACCAAAGCCGCCGCATACCGTTTATCCCGTCCGCCGTATGGCCGTGCACATTTATGAAAAAAACTATATAATCCGAACAATCGACCTGAGCGATAACGCAGTTGTCGAACAGTCAAATATTTTCGTATACGAGGTAAAAATGGCTTATCCTTTCGAGACGATCGAGCCGAAATGGCAAAAATACTGGGAGGAACATAAAACGTTCAAAACCGTTGAAAATCCTTCCGTTCCCAAAGAAAAACGCGCGTATGTTTTAGATATGTTTCCCTATCCGTCGGCGCAAGGCTTGCACGTCGGTCATCCGGAAGGCTACACGGCGACCGATATTTACTGCCGCTACCTCAGAATGAACGGCTACAACGTGCTGCACCCGATGGGTTATGACGCATTCGGGCTTCCGGCGGAAAATTACGCAATCAAAACCGGCACGCACCCCAAAACGACGACAAACGCGAACATCGAACATTTTACCAAGCAGATTAAAGCGCTCGGTTTCAGTTACGACTGGGATCGCTGCATCGAAACCTGCACCCCCGATTACTATAAATGGACGCAGTGGATTTTTTTGCAGCTGTACAAAAAGGGACTGGCGTACGAAAGCAACACGCCCATAAATTGGTGTCCGAGCTGTAAAACGGGACTTGCCAACGAAGAAGTCAAAGAGGGCAGGTGCGACCGCTGCGGTTCTGCGGTAACGCGGAAGACGATTCGGCAGTGGGTGCTGAAAATTACGGCGTATGCGGACAGACTTCTCGACGATTTGGACGAGCTTGACTGGCCTGAAAGCGTAAAGCTCATGCAGAAAAACTGGATTGGACGGAGCACGGGCGCGGAAGTCGATTTTTCCGTTGCGGACAAAGACGGAAAGGCGACCTCCGACAAACTGACCGTCTACACGACGCGCGCGGACACCTTGTTCGGCGCGACATACATGGTCATCGCTCCGGAGCACGCGCTTGTCCCTCGCCTTACGACCAAAGCGCAAGAGTCCGCCGTCAACGCGTACATCGAAGAAGCGGCGAAAAAGTCCGACCTTGAGCGCACGGAACTTTCCAAAACAAAGACGGGCGTTTTTACCGGCAGCTACGGCATCAATCCCGTCAACGGCAGCCTCATTCCTATTTGGATTTCCGACTACGTTTTGACCAGCTACGGAACCGGCGCGATTATGGCGGTTCCCGCGCACGACGAGCGCGACTGGGATTTCGCCAAGAAATTCGGATTGCCGATTGTAAAAGTCGTTGCGACTAAAGAAGAAATCGCCTCCCTTGCCGACGGGGACGAAAAGAAAGGCGCTGCGCTCTTACAGGCGGCAGCCGCCAACGAAGACGAATATCGGTCGCTTGCAAAAAAATTTCCCGCCGTATTCGACGTTGCCGATGTCTGCACTTCGGCAAAGGACGGCTATTCAATAAATTCAGGCGACTTAACGGGACGCGCGACGCCGGACGCCGTCAACGCGATGATAGACCGCCTCGAATCGCAAAAAATCGGCAAAAAAGCCGTCAATTACAAGCTGCGCGATTGGATTTTCAGCCGTCAGCGGTATTGGGGCGAGCCGATTCCCCTCGTTCATTGTCCCGACTGCGGCACCGTCCCCCTCGACGAAAAAGATTTGCCGCTTGAGCTGCCCGACGTACAGTCCTATCAGCCGACGGGAACGGGCGAAAGTCCACTTGCAGGCATTGCCGACTGGGTAAACTGCGCCTGCCCCGCGTGCGGAAAGCCCGCCAAGCGCGAGACGAACACGATGCCGCAGTGGGCGGGCAGCTGCTGGTACTACCTGCGCTATCTTGACCCCGCGAACAAAACGGCGTTTGCGGCAAAGGACAAAATCGACTATTGGCTGCCGGTGGATTTATACGTCGGCGGCGCGGAGCACGCGGTTTTGCACCTCTTGTACGCGCGGTTTTGGCACAAAGTCCTCTACGATTTGGGACTCGTGAACACAAAAGAGCCGTTCCAACGCCTTGTCAATCAGGGAATGATAACCTCGTTCGCGTTCCAGCGCGCAAATAAAACGCTTGTGCCGACCGATGAAGTTGAGCAGCGCGGCGACGGCAATTTTTATGAAAAGGCGACCGGCGAAAAACTCGAACAAATTGTTGCAAAAATGTCCAAGTCGCTGAAAAACGTCATCAATCCCGACGAAGAGATTGCCCGCTTCGGCGCGGATTCCGTGCGTATGTACGAAATGTTCATGGGGCCTTTGACCATGAGTAAGCCGTGGAACACGCAAGGAATCATCGGAATCAACCGTTTCCTGCAAAAAATCTGGGACTTGAGTGAAAAGCCGATTGAAAAAATCGACTTGAACGGCACGAAGGACAAAACGCTTGCCGCGCTCAAAAAGACCTTTGCCGCGACGGTGAAAAAAGTTACAAAAGACACGGCAAACCTCGACTTCAACACGGCGATAAGTCAAATGATGATTTTCATCAACGAATTGTCGAAGCAGGACACGCTCCCCGAATCGATGTGGAGCGATTTTGTAAAAATGCTTTCCGTCTACGCGCCGCATTTGGGCGAAGAGTTGTGGCAAAAACTCGGGCACGATGCAACAATCGCGTATGAGCCGTGGCCTCGCTTTAATGAATCGGACTTGACGGACGACGTAAAAACCATCGTCGTCATGGTGAACGGCAAACTGCGCGGCAAGTTTGAAGCGGCGTCCGGCACTCCGAAAGCCGAACTTGAAGCTGCTGCAAAGAGTGCCGACGGCGTTGCAAAATTCCTTGAGGGAAAGAAAATCGTTAAGACCGTCATTGTAGAGAATAAACTGGTCAACTTTGTTGTAAGCTAGTACAGGTGAGAGGCGGACAAAGCCCGGACGGGAGCGGAAAGCGCCGATTCCCGCCGGACTTGGCTGCCTGCGGGCGGCAAAAAGAAGGAAAACTACAATGAGACGGAAAGAGAAATAACGGATGCGGACGAAATGCGTGCCATCGTGGAAAAGTGCGCGGTTATGCGCCTTGCAATCTTTGACGCAGAGCATCCATATATCGTACCCGTCAACTTTGCCTTTCAATACGAACGCGGCGCATTCACCTTTTATTTTCATTCGGCGGATGGGGGTAAGAAAATCTCGCTCATTCGCGCCAATCCCAACGTCTGCCTTGAACTTGACACCGCACACGAATTGACGACAGGCGCAACGCCGTGCGCATACGGCTACAATTATCAAAGCGTCTTCGCGGCAGGACGGGCGGTTTTTGTCGAGTCCCTCAGCGAAAAACGCGCAACGCTTGAGCTTTTGCTCAAACAGCAGACGAAAAAAGACTTTCAGCTGCCGGAGGAGGCGGTGCGGGCGGTTGCCGTCTGCCGTATCGATATCAGCGAAATGACGGCAAAAGTCCGGCAGGTTCCCTTTTACGGGGGCAGCAACGGCTGCGCGAAATGATTTACGCAAGCCGCTTACAGCTTTCCGCTCGGCTTGATGATACAGGAAAGCGACGGCCTGCACTGACAGAGCTTAAATTTTACGGGGCAAG
>CAUTZW010000102.1:0-6016 GCA_963543045.1 uncultured Treponema sp. | reverse complement strand
TGCGTTTGGTAGTCGCTCGATTTACAATGACCACTTTATCGCTTGTTGTTGATAATTATTTCCCATTTCCTCTTGAATGATACCGTTTATTCTGCTATAGTCCGCGCATTGCCGGAGTGGTGGAATGGTAGACACGAAGGACTCAAAATCCTTTGTTAGCAATAACGTAAGAGTTCAAGTCTCTTCTCCGGTAAAGGCCGCCTTAATAAACAGGGCGGCTTTTTCCGTTTTTACGGCATCTGCATAATCGCGTGCTGCGCTTTCGTAAAAAATCGATCAAATTAAAAAAAGAAATGCCGATAAAGTGGCTATGGACAACTATACTGAAGCGCTTAAAGCTGCCGTCACTGCAAAAAGCGAGTGGTTTAATTCCACTCAGCTTCCGAGACTATTGGAGGCCTACCGATTACTCCACACCTGTGTCAGAACGACTTATAATACGCTTGTCCAACGATCTCTTATCACTCCCGATCCCTATAAAACGGAAAAAAATATATCCGATATCGTTTGCCCGAAGGACGATGCGTTTTCCGACGGGGAACGCAGCATCGTTATCGGTTCCCGATTATCCGACTACGAAAGCGTACTCGATTTTATCTGCACGTATGTTAAATTTACCGTCGAATCGCTCGGCATTAAACGGATTAAAAAATTGCACGATTTGAATCATTCGTTTTTGTGGGGCAACTTATCGTCAAACAGTACGAAGGCAAATACGCGCGGGCTTGCGGCGCTCGTCAACGATGCGCGTAAAAATATGCCGCAGCTTGCAGTCAGCTTGCTCAACGATTCCGTATCAAAGAGCGCGAAAGCCGTCGGCGATATTGAGTCGATGCTCCGCGAATTGTCGGATTTTCATCGGGAAGCGTACAAGTTCAGCGTGCGTAAGGAAATACAGGGACGCCCCGATTACAAAAAAGAATGTTCGTCGGCAGCAGAAGAAATGGCGGAAATTAAACGGCTTTTTCCGACTGCGATGGGGAAGGAGCCGTATTACAGCGAATTGATTGCGGAGATTGCCGACGAGGATATGAGTCCGATTCGGGATACGATGCGTCAGCACGTACTAAAACGGCTTGAAATTCAAGCCGTTGCGGAAAGCTCCGATGAATCTGAAAAGGTTGATCCGAGAATGGCGCTGATCGCTTCCGTAACCTCTTTAGCCGCGCTCGGCCCGATATATGCGGAAATTGCGCAAAAACTATATGCGAATATTAAAATTATAGAAGCCGGCCACAATACGCTCTTCGATAAATTTAAGCGGGTGGTAAGAAAGGCGTTCAACCTAAAAACGCCGCCGCTCATTTACAATTTTACCATTGTCGATCCGAAAAAAGACACGAAAGTGCAGCGGCCGATTGAAATTAACGTATTCGTCGCCAATCTTGAACGGAAGGCGGCGTTTTATTCGGTGCTTGAAAACCGCTCAAGCCGGGAATTTCATAAAATCATGCATGCCGATCCTGAAAGCCTCTTCGGTTTTGTCAGCAAGCAAATTACGGAAAATAACGAAACGCTCATTTTACTTGCAGCGGCGGATGAATATTTTAAAGCGACCGCCCATAAAAAGGATCGCAGTTCGATAAAGGGACTAAAAATTGACCTTGTAACGGTAAAAAACGCAATCGTAAAGGCCAATTCCAGACGCGTCGAATATTCGGCAAGCATTGAAGAAGCTCAGCAGCTCCAAAAAATCGGAATGACCAATGCCTAATCTGCGTAAAATAAAAGCAGCCGTTTTTTTTTCCGTCTTTTTGTGCGGAGCGCATCGTTTTGCCGCACAGGAGCAAAACGATGCCGACGCAGATCCCGCTTTAAAAACGCTCACCGTTATTGAATATACGCACCGCTATAATTTGAATCCGCATACGGCGGCCTACAGTTCCGAAGCGCAAGTGCTTTGCGGCTTGTACGAAGGGCTTTTTTCGTATGATCCTGCGACGCTTGAACCCAAACACGCGATTGCCAAAGAACATCGGGTTTCCCGCGATAAAAAGCGATGGACGTTTATTTTGCGCGAAGACGCCAAATTCAGCGACGGCAGCGCAATCACCGCAGAAAGTATCCGCGAATCATGGCTGAGGCTGCTGGAATCTCCGAATGCCCCTTACGCATCTCTTTTCGATATCGTATCCGGCGCGCGGGCCTTCCGAGAAGGAGAAGGCAGAAAGGCGGATGTCGGCATTGTAAGCGCCGATGCAAAAACGCTCGTCATTCAATTGGAAGCTCCTGCATCTTATTTACCCAAGCTCCTCTGCATGAGCGCATTTTGCGCCGTCTCTCCCTGCAAATCCGTTTACAGCGGCGCGTATTGTCTAGAAAAACAAGATGAAACGGAACTCGTATTAACAAAAAACGAACATTATTACGATGCCGCGGCCGTGCAGCTTGATCGGATTATCTTTGCCCTCAATGACGACGGCGTTGAAAATATGTTTTCGTTCAATACGGGAGCGGCGCAATGGATTAGCGGCAGCGCGGAGCTTAAAAATCTTCTTTCGTCGGATGCGCTCCATATTAGCGCCGAATTCGCAACCGAATACCTGTTTTTTAAGCTGCGCGGCGGCGTTTGGGATAACGAAGCATTGCGCATAGCGCTTTTGGAAGCGGTTCCGTGGGAAAAACTCCGCGCCGATACCTTTGTGGCGGCTAAAACGCTCGTCTATCCGCTCAACGGTTACCCGAACGTGCAGGGCTATGTTTACACCGATCCCGCAGAAGCGGCCGCATTGATGGAAAGCGCGCGGAAAAAGGCGGGAATTTGCCCGGAGGAAAAGCTGCCGTTGGTATTTGCGGTAAACGGCGAGCGCATGAAAAAGGAAGCGGAATTGCTCAAAGAAGCATGGCAGCCGCTCGGTGTGGACGTGCAGGTGCAAGAAGTCGCCGCATCGGAATATTTGGCGGCGGCAGCCGGTACGGGCGCGGATATGTTTTCGTATACGTGGATCGGAGACTTTGCGGATCCGCTCGCTTTTCTGGAACTTTTCCGCGGCAGTTCGAACATGAATATTTCCGGCTGGCAGAATAGCGAATTCGACCGGCTGCTTTCTGAGGCGGAACGCTACGGCGACGAACGTCATGCAAAATTGCTTTCGGAAGCGGAACAAATCCTGCTTGACGCGGCGGTCGTTTTGCCGATTCAGCATCCGGTCAGCCGCAACATTATCGATTTAAACGCCGTCGGCGGCTGGTATGCAAACTCTTTTGATATTCATCCGCTCAAACACCTCTTTAGAAGAGAAACAAAACCGAAACTGCCGAATATCGTGCGGAAGTAGCTGCCGTCTCCCCATCCTTGACAACAGACAATACGGCAGCTATTCTGCCGACATGGGAAACATTGTGCTGTTCGGAGAGATTATGCTGCGTCTAAAACCTGCGGGCAAGGAACGTCTTTTTCAAAGCCCGCACTTTGAAGCGGTGTTCGGCGGAAGCGAAGCGAATGTTGCGGTGTCGCTTGCGCTCTTGGGGCTCAAGCCGCTTTTTGTTACCGCGCTGCCGGATACGGCGGTAGGTCAGGCTGCGGCCGCCTCCCTTTCTTATTACGGCGTTCAGGTAAGCGCGCTCCGGAAAAACGGGCGGCTCGGCGTTTACTATCTTGAAAACGGCGCGTGCCAGCGTCCGTCAAAGGTTATCTATGATCGGGACGGGAGCTGTTTTGCCCGTTCTGTGTGCAAGGAATACGATTGGGACGCCCTCTTTTCCGATGCGGACTGGTTTCATGTTTCAGGCGTTACGCCCGCGCTTACGCAAAATACGGCTGATACGGTCTTCTACGCAATGCGGGAGGCGCAAAAAAAGGGCGTGCGGATTTCGCTCGATTTAAATTACCGAAAAAAACTATGGAAATACGGAAAGTCCGCGTCGGAAGTGATGCGCACGCTTGCAGGCTCTGCGGATGTTCTCATTGCAAACGAAGAGGACGTGCAAAATTGCCTCGGGATCCCGCTTAAGAATTTCGGTACGCCGACGGAATGCTACCGCCATTTGTGCGCGGATGTGTTTGCGCAATTTCCGAACGTGCAGCTGGTCGCCGTAACGCTCAGACAAAGCTATTCTGCCGACCGGAACGGCTGGTCGGCGTTCCTTGCAACGCCCTGCGCATTCTATGAATCCGTGTATTACGATATCGAAAACATTGTGGAGCGCGTCGGAGCCGGCGATTCGTTTGCGGCGGGACTCATATACGGTCTTTCAACGTTCGACAGCGAGCAAAAGGCGCTCGACTTTGCGGCGGCGGCTTCCTGTCTCAAGCATTCGGTTGCGGGAGACTTCAACATCGTTACAAAAGAGGAAATTGAAAATCTGATGAACGGCAGTACGAACGGAAGGATACAACGATGAGCGGCATACTCGATGCGATTCGGGATGCAGGTTTTATCGCCGTAACGGAAATAGCTGATGCAAAACAGGCCGTTCCCCTTGCAGAGGCCTTGCTGCACGGCGGCGTCCGCGCGATGGAAGTTGCATTCCGCGATCCGGAACGGCTTGCAGAATCGGCGGCGGCAATCAATCATATCCGGCGCGCGTGTCCGGACATGCTCGTCGGCGGGGCGACGATAGCGAACCCCGAACTTGCATCGCGCGCCTCTGATGCGGGAGCGCAATTTTTGCTTTCGGCGGGCTTTCATCCGGCAACCGTTTCCTATTGCGTCAATCGGAAATTGCTTTTGATTCCCGGATTGTGTACGCCGGGCGAAATAGAGCAGGCGCTTTTTGCCGGTATCGAAACGGTAAAATTCTTTCCCGCGCACGTTTTCGGCGGCACGGCAATGCTGAAGGCGCTCTCCGGCCCCTATCCGCAGGTCCGCTTTGTTGTCAGCGGCGGCGTAAATGCCGAAAATGCGCCCGATTATCTTGCGCTCAAAAACGTTACGGCCGTAAGCGGAAGTTGGGTTACCCCGAAGGCTGCAATCGCCGGCGGAGATTTTGCCGCAATCAAAATGCGCGCCGCAGAACTCGGCGCTTTAATTGCTGCCGCCCGTAAATCCTCCGTGCCGCGCTGATGCCTCAGCCGCTGCTCTTCCGCCTCATCGACAAGGCGGTCATCGATTACAACATGATTGAAAAAGGCGACCGCATCCTTGTCGGCGCATCGGGCGGTAAGGATTCTACCGCGCTGCTCGAATATCTTTCCCGTCGGAGTTTACGGAAAGAAGCCGGTTTTTCGTTTTGCGCCTTGCATATCGCATCCGAATTCGGCGGAACGCTGCCGGAAAAAATAACGTCGCTTTTTCGCCAATGGGAAGTCGACATGCATACGGTGCGCATCGATGTGCAGGGCAGACTGAAAGCCGGAAGGAAGATGAGCTGCTACTGGTGTTCAACGCAGCGGCGGACGGAATTGCTGCATTTTGCGCTGGAAAACGGCTTCAATAAAATTGCGCTCGGCCATCACCTGGACGATGCGCTTGAGACGCTGCTGATGAACGCGCTCGAAAAAGGGGAGTGCAGTACGATGCCGCCCGCGCTCCGCTACGATAAGTATCCGGTAACGCTCATTCGGCCGCTGTATTACGCAGCCGTAGAGCAGATACGGCGCCATGCCGAAGAAGGCGGCTACGCGGGGTGGACGTGTACCTGCAATTTTCAGGATAACAGCGCGCGGAAAGATGCGCGCCGCCGTTTGGCGCTTTTGACCGACGGAAATCCCGCGCAAAAAACAAAACTGCTCCAAGCGCTGAAAAACATCCGCGCCGAGTATTTACCGTAGCGCACCTCGCTTTCCGATATGTCGGTCTTTTGCTGCCGCATGTACAAATATTTTTTCTTGCGCTGCACGGGCTTACCGGATATAATGCTTGTCATATTCCCATAGAGAAATACAGCTTTCCGTGCATTTTGCAGCGAAAACAGGTCTTTTTATGGGGATAAATCTATTTTAAAGGAGGACTTGACGTTATGATGGACAAGTCTTACATTACCCCCCCCCCCCCCCCCCCCCGAACACCTCACTGGGGGGGGGGGCAGGGGGATGGGGGGGACGGCATCGGCCTTGGGGGGACCGTTATTATTT
>CAUTZW010000101.1:0-6166 GCA_963543045.1 uncultured Treponema sp. | reverse complement strand
CCGCCGAAGTCAAAGACGGCTCCGAAGAAATGCTCACCGGCGGCAAAGGCGTCGCGCAGGAAATGCAGAAGCTCGACCGCTTGACGGCAGAAATCAAGGACAGCATGAACGAGATGTCGGCGGGCGTGCAGCAGATTAACAATGCGGTGCAAGAAGTGAATGAGCTCGCGCAGAAGAATAAAGATAGCATCGAGGGATTAGCGGGGGAGGTAAGGAAGTTTAAGGTGTAACCTACAAGGAAGGGAGAGAACCCCCCGTTCGGAGCGGCGGTTTCTCTCCCTCCATTAAACCCTCCCACTCTTCCGGGCCCCGCTTAGGGGAGTACCCCTAAGAACCCCCTGTGGATGGCGTTTTCCAGCGGTGTTTTTTTAACTCGCGCGTAATGGATGTGCTATTAACACGGCGGTCAGAACAGTGGGCAAACTCGCCAGTTTTTGCCCACTGGCAAAAACTGGAAGTAGACGGCCAACCGATTTAAATCTGTAGCATACAATTATCCGTCCGCCAAAGTCGTAATCGGCATCGGGGTATAGCACTCGCACCGCTTTGTCTTCCGGAAAATCGGTTGCAGCGATGCGGTCGACTTCCCAAATGATTAAGGGCAAACCGCCATGTCCTCTATCAAAATGCTCCATTTCTTCTCGCCAGAAAAAGCTACCCCTTATCCGATAGGATTAGGGAAATCCCACCACTACAATATCAAGTCCAACAATTAATATTAAAAAACTTCATAGAATGAATACGCTAAATGAACTCGCACTGCAAGGGGAAGCAAACTATAAAGCTCTGTGCTCATTTTACTAAAAGAGCCATGCGGTCTAAATGCTTCCATTCTCGCATTGCCATAGCACGTTCTACCCTCTCCGCGCTTTGAACTCCCGTGTAAACGTGCGACGGTGTGTCTGCATTCACCATGAATGTTTCGAGCGCGTTTAAGCGATTACAGATACAGTCGAAGATGTGTCTTGTCCTTACTGTTTCCTACCTTTTATGAAGAACTCAAAATCCCTTGCAATATGCCATCGCTTTTTCATTTTCTCCGGTCCGATAATGTCCCGTACGGAATGGCGAAGTCCGTTGCGGATTTTCCGGAAGTCCTCGGCCTCATTACAGCCGGAAAATATTCCGAATAGGCATTCAGTAAAGATAGGATGCAAAAAGTAGCTACCGATCTGGCGAGATGGAATTGGGATAGTCGCAAGTGATTCGCTCAAGTTCGCATTGCAGAATATCGGAAAGTGTTCGGCCAAGACGAGAATGATTTACCATACGTAGATTGTTGAGCAAAGAGTGTTCAATCTTTTTCTACAGGATTAGATAAGTAATAAAACAAAACACATACTTAATCGGAGCAATAAGCCCCCCGGCAAATTGAACCGATTAAGTATGGGGCAAAAAAGAATGTTTTAGCATCCCTTTAGGCCAATTTTTAAATAAGGAGAGGTGACAAAATGCCTCGTATAAACCTCAATACTTTTACTCTCATCCATGTGCTACTATTTAATTAGGCGTAATGTATACGGCCGCGGCAAAACAGTCAAGCCCATATTGAAGCCCATATTGAAGCCCATATTGAAAAAAAATTATTTCTGGCGGAAAGAGAGTGGAGTTTATTCCGAGCGCATCGATGTGTTTACGGTTCGGCGGCGCCTCATGCATCGGCTTTCAGCGTGCAAACGTTTCGATGCGCCGGACAGCCGGTTATCTGAACAAAATGACGCTGCACCGAACTGAACCGTTATCATAAAAGTGCAGCTCCCACCGAAAAATGAAGGAAAGAGACATATAGTCGAATACAGTACAGAATTGGAGAACTTATTCAATGTTTAGGAAATATACCATAGATAATAAGGATGAAAAGAAAAAGTCTGAGTGACACAACGCGTGAATAATTCGAACAAATCCTTCCCTTATTAGAAAACGGCCGCAAAACGAATGTGCCGAGGAAAGTAGACCTATATGAAATATTTTGGCCATACTGTATCTCTAAAAAGCGGCTACCCGTGGCGTATACTGCCAGACTGTTTTCCCAAATGGAATACTGTCTACTATTATTTTAGCATATGGAACAAACCGTCTGATGAGTGCCCAAGCCCTTTACACCTGTGCTTAAAAAAATTAATTGGCGAGGTTCGTACAAAACAGAGGCGCAAGGCCTGCAAGAGCAGAGCGTCAAAATCCTGACATCGCCGAAGGGAAAGGATATGATACGGGCAAAAAAATATCAGGGATAAAGCGGCACATAGCAGTCGATACACAAGGATTACTGCATGTTCTTTCCATAACGGCAGCCGATGTTACCGACAGAAAGGGCGCCTTGCCCGCTTTTGAGTACAATAAAGAGGAGTTGACGGAAGTGAAAAGCATTTTGTGTGATGGCGACTATAGCGGAAAGCCGTTTGCCCGTGATGTCAAGGCAGTTTTAGGCGAAGAAGAGGCGGCATACCTATTTCCCTTGAAATATAATTAAAAATCCGCGCTTACAGCAAAGACGTAAGACTCCGAGTAATCGAATATGTAGAAGGTGGACACACGTTGTCGCAGGGTGTGGCGATATAGAAAGAAAACTCCAGCGGCTGGTCAATAAGAAAATTATTCCCGAAAAACTCATCGAATATGTCGCAGCGCATCCCGGTGCATACCTCAAAAAAATCGCGGAAGTATTCGGCTGCTGCCCGCCGTCAGTGCTGAAGCGCCTCTGCAAACTCGGTATCACGCGAAAAAAAAGAGCGCTTTCTGCAAAGAGCGGGACCCCGAGAAAGCAGCGGCATATCTGGAGAAAATTAAAGACATTCCAAAAGAAAAGCTTGTATATGTCGATGAAACCGGCAGCGAAACGCAGAGGTATCGCCAATATGCCCGCAGTCCTCGAGGGCAACGGGTTAATATGCGCATCAGGGGCAAGCGTCACACACGTATCGGCCCTGTCGCAGGGCAGTGCAAGGAGAAATTCATTGCGCCATTCACCTACGGCGGAACGATGAAGGCGCCCTTATTTGAACAGTGGTTTAAAGATAAGCTGCTCAAAGTCTTGCCGAAAGGCTGCGTCATTATCATAGACAACGCATCCCTCCATAAAAAAGAGGTCCTGCATAAAATTGCGAAAGAGCACTCACAGACATTGATTTTCCTGCCGCCGTATTCGCCTGCCCCCCATTGAGCATGCATGGAGCGCTTTGAAGCGGAATATTGCAAGTAGAATGCATCGGTACGGTTCCGTGGCAGAGACGCTTGATACGATTTTATAAGAAAAGTGACTATGCTACCTTTTTTCCTGCTCTCAGACATCAGGGAGCCACTAGCCAGTCTCGCCTATGCGAAGCAGGTTCGTATTTGGCAATCCCGTTGTTCTTCTGTCCTAGACTTTAAACTTCCTTACCTCTCCGGCCAGTCCCTCAATGCTATCCTTTTGTAGGCTGCTGTTATTTGCTGTGAAACAAATATAGGTCTTGCAGCCTGCCCGAGTTTGCCGGAGGCAAACTCGTTGTTGGTCGAGCCCGGGCGGACGGGGAAATGGGCATGTGGGTGCAGTAAGGGCTCGACCGCTCGCCTCCTGTTTTGCAGGTAGGCAAAACAGGCTAGATGGCTCGTTTTCCCACTCTCCGACATCTACAACCCACTAGCCAGTTTCGCAAAGCGAAACTGGAAGCGGTCGGACGAGCCTCTTCATCATGAAAGTGCCCGTTCCTCCGACCGCCTTATACCTTAAACTTCCGCACCTCCCCGGCAAGGCCTTCGATACTATCCTTATTCTTCTGCGCGAGCTCATTCACTTCTTGCACCGCATTGTTAATCTGCTGAACGCCGGCCGACATTTCATTCATGCTGTCTTTGATCTCTGCCGTCAGACGGTCAAGTTTTTGCATTTCTTGGGCGACGCCACGGCCGCCGGTGAGCATTTCTTCGGAGCCGTCTTTGACTTCGACGGTTACGGCGCTGATGGTTTTTATGGCGGCGAGGACTTCGCGGCTGCCGTTTTCCTGCTCCTTCATGGCCGACGTAAGCTCTGCGCTCATGCCGCGGACGTTCTCCGACAGCTGGAAGATGGCGTTGAACTTTTCTTCGACGGTTTTGGAGGAGGCGGAAAGGCCTGCAATCTCGTCACTCAACTTCTTCAAGGTGTCGGTGATGGCTTTGCCTTGTGCGCTCGACTCTTCCGCCAGTTTCCGGATTTCGTCGGCGACAACGGCGAAGCCTTTGCCCGCCTCCCCCGCGTGCGCGGCTTCGATGGCGGCGTTCATGGCGAGCAGGTTCGTTTGCGACGCGATGTTCTGGATAACGGAGCTCGCTTCAAGCAAGCCGCCGGAGGCTTCGGCGATTTTTTGCGTGACGGCGTTGGAGGTTTGGAGCGTCGTTTTGCCTTCGGAGGTGGCGGTCGCGAGCATCTTCACCATGTTGTCGCTTTTCTCAAGCGACTGCGTGATCGACGCGATGTTCGCGACCATCTCCTCAACCGAGGCCGACGACTGCACGACGCTCGCGCTCTGGCTTTCGATGCTGCCGTTGAGGTTCTCGATTGTGCGGATGATTTCTTCGACGGTACCGGCGGTCTCCGTAACGCTCGCGGCTTGCGTCATTGCTTGTTCCTTCACGCCCTCGATGTTCGCGCTGATTTCATTCAGCGCGCTCGCCGTTTCGGTCATGTTGGAAGACAGTTCGTCTCCGATCGTCTGCATTACGCCGGAGTTGTCGTCGACGGACTTTATTGCGCTCCCGATCTTTGCAATCGTCTGGTTGAAGTATTCGGACAGCTCGGTGATTTCATCGTTTCCGTGTATCGGCAGGCGCACGGTTAAGTCGCCCTCCCCTTGCGCAATGCCTTGCAATGCGTCAACGGTTATCTGAATCGGCTGCACGATTCGGCGGGAAGTCAGATAGACGACGATGAGCGCGGCAAGGAAAATGGCTCCTCCGATGCCGAGCAGGGAGGCGCGGAGCGTGTTGACGCTTCCCATAAACTCGTTGACCGGCGCGCTTATGATAATCGTCCAGCCGGATAAATTGATTTTTGCATACGAGGCGATTTTTGAAACGCCGTTGTACGTGTAGGTGCCGACTGCGGGAGAGGTTGCACGGAGCGCAGTTTGTTCAAATGCGGCACGCGAGGCCATGCGCGCGTCGGTTTTTGCCTGTTCGGAGGTATTGTCCTGCTTTTCCACCAGCGAAAAATCCGTGTGCGCAATGGTTGTCCCGCTCAATCCGATGATGTAACAGCGTCCCGTTTGGCCGACAACGATGTCTTTGATGTCTTCGGACAATTTTTTTCCCATTACGACGGCGTCCAGCGTTCCGATGATGGTGCGGCGGCTGTCATATATCGGAACGGAAACGATAATCAAAAGATGCTTATCGAATACCGACGGGAACGGTTCGACAATTCCCCGTCCGCCTCCGAGCGCCGTTTGATACCACGTTTTATCCCGATTATCGACGGTGCCGTCGATCGTATGGGATATGCCGTGCGTATCTCCGATTTGTAAGCTTTCTATCATGGGATTAAATGCGGCTTCTTTTTTGAGGAGCTCCAATTTTTCGGCATAGGAAAGATCGGGATCCTGTAATTGCGGCATGCGGGCGATTCCTTCAATAAATTGAAAGAAGGATGCAAGGCGGCCGTCAATGATTTGAGCGGTGTCGTTCGCTTTGTCGATAAGATGCGCCGCAACTTTTTCGGTGACGGCTTTCCGCGCAATGCGGATTGCCAGTACTCCTAAAAGCGTCGTTGCAAGCAGCACCAGCGCCCCAAAAATGAGCAAAAGCTTCATTTTAATAGAAAACCGTTGTGTCATAGAGTTACTCCTTTGTGCATAAACTTCCGGTTATGCCGCGTTCGGCAATTATGTATAGTTATTTGTACCGTTTTTCCACTGCACCTTTTATTGACCGCGTGCTTCCGGCTTAAAACCGTTGGCGGCGTCTTTTTCCATGCGGATAAAAACTGCGTTGAGCCCGCTTGCATACGGTTATCGGAAATACCCGCCGTCGCGCCGCTTGCATTACGCCGAGCGCAGCCGCTGTTTGCACACGAGAAAAATGATTGAGTGAAAAGTGATTTCTCTAAAACTTGAATATCGGGGGGGGGGGGGGGGGGGGGGGGGAAAAAAAACTAGTCTCCTTTCGTGCGTTTATTTACTTTTTTTTTATACTAGTGCTAAAAATTTGTTGT
>CAUTZW010000100.1:0-6311 GCA_963543045.1 uncultured Treponema sp. | reverse complement strand
CGTCGAAGCATAATTCGACAGTACGTCGAAGCATAATTCGACAGTACGTCGAAGCATAATTCGATAGTACGTCGAAGCATAATTCGATAGTGCGTCGAAGCGTAATTCGAGGTACCCTCGAAACAGCGTTCGAGCGCGCGTCGATTCCTTGCAGTATTTCTGACTTCGTATCGGGGCTGGCGGAGGAACTTTATCGTGTAGAGGGAACATCTTGACCGCCAGCCTCGCCTTTTGCCTTGCGGCAAAACGCGCGAGCGGGCTCGTGTGCGGGCTGGCGGTGGAACTTTACCGTGTGGAGGAAACGTCTCGACCGCCGGCCGCCTGTTTTGTCTTGCGGCAAAACAGGCGAGTGAATGGGCGGACAGGATGGATTGAACCGGCCGCGTACGAAACCGCTTGCGGTTAGTCCGTAAAACAGGGGCACATAAGTCCATAGAGCACGGACGCATAAGCCCATAGAGCACGGACGCATAAGCCCATAGAGCACGGACGCATAAGCCCATAAAGTACGGACGCATAAGTCCATAAAGCATGGGCGCATAAGCCCATAGAGTATGGGTGCGTAAGTCCATAAAGCGTGGACGCATAAGCCCATAAAGCATGGACGCATAAGCCCATAGAGTATGGGTGCATAAGTCCATAGAGCATGGACGCGTAAGCCCATAAAACACGGACACATGCGCCCATAAAATCCGGACTCAGTGAATCGTTATCATAAAGTGCTTTGCCGACGCGCTCGGTGCAAATATCACCGCTTGCTTCGGCGACGAGTTTCATCAGGCATCGCCACGGCTAGCGGTGATATAAAGGGTTAGAGTTTTCCTGTAAGCAAAACCGGAACCCGGCGGTCAGCCAAGTCAAAGCCTTCCGGGACACCCGACCGATCGGCAAATCGAAGCCGACAAGTGGCAGGCGGTCAAGCAATTCCATCTTCCGCATACCGGTTTCTCCGCCTGCCCAACCCGCTTGCAAGTTTGCCGTAAGGCAAACTTGAGGCGGACGAGGCGGGCGGAAGAAATTTTATTTGACAGATTTAGTGTTACCATCCGCCCGCTCCGGTTTGCATGAAGCAAACCGGCTAGACAACACGAGAAAGTGAGTGACGAACCGCTCAATCTTTTAGTGTTATTTCAGTCCATTTGCCAACCTACCGTATATCTTGCACGTTTTCCCGCTTACCAGCTGTCACGATAACACTCGCACGTTTTGCGCAAGCAAAAGGTGAGGCGTGCAGTCAAGCCCTTCTATCCTTCGCGTACCAATTTTCCTGCACGCCCGCGCGTTTCATAACGCGTCGTAAGAGAGTCGCGCACAAAAAGACGTACAAAGCGAGCCGAATATGCTAAAATCGGAAAATCATAGGAGTTGAAAATGGAAAACTACTTTACGGAACTCTGGCAGAATTTAAGCCGACTCGACGGCATAGAAGCGATCGCCCTCGCCGGATCGAGAGCCGGAGAAGATTATGATCAATCATCGGACTACGACCTGTATGTTTATTGTTCCGCCCTACCCGAAGAGGCCGCGAGAGAAAGCATTCTCGAAAAATACTGTTCCCGCCGGGAAATCGGAAACAGCTTTTGGGAATTGGAAGATGACTGCACTTTGAAGAACGGAATCGACATTGATATTATTTATCGGGATATTGCGCGTATCGCCGCTGACATAAGCGCCGTCGCCGAGCGTTTTTGCGCGCATAACGGGTACACAACCTGTCTTTGGTACAATCTGATGAATTGCCGTATCCTTTTTGATAAAAATAATGCGCTTACCGGCTTGCAAAATCGATTCCGGCTCCCGTATCCGCCGCAGCTCAAACGCAATATTATCCAAAACAATATGAAGCTCTTATCCGGCGCCTTGCCTTCGTATGACGGGCAGATCAAAAAAGCCCTGCGGCGCGGAGATATGGTGAGCGTCAATCATCGGCTCGCCGCATTTTTAGAATCATATTTCGATATTATTTTTGCCCTGAACGATTGCTGCATCCCGGAGAAAAGAGAATGACTGCGATTGCAAAGGAGCGGGCAAAGATTTTACCGGAGCATTTTGAAGAAAATATCGCAAAGCTTTTGAGCGCACGGACGGATAATCCGCAACAGCTGCCGGAACATATCGACGCGATAGTGGAGCACCTAAAGCGTGTAATTGCCGAAACGAGCGGGCAATCTTTCTGATGGCGCACCGCTTGCACGGCATGATGGTTGCACGCGGCGGGTGATTCGCCTTCCCTTCCCCCTCCCGACGCTTTCCGCTTATTTCCCTGTCCGTCGATGCGGACCTGTCGTAAATACACCCGAACGTCAGCACTCCAAAAACCTGCATGTCGTATGGCAGCCCGCTTTGATGCTGTGCCGCCCAATTCGGTAAAAGCGGAGCGCGCCGTTCCAGCTTCGTTCAACGCTGAAAATCGAATGGACGCCCGCTTTGCCTGTGCGTTTTCCACTTTGTTTTGTCCGCGCACGCTGCATTTTTGCGCTCTGCAGAGACTTCCCGCATACGCGCCGCGCGCCCTCCTTTTACTATCGGCATAGCGAAATCTTTTACTGATTTCGCGCCGCATCAATGCAAGAAAAAGACAATACGGCGGACGAACGGACGCAAGCGCCGCCGACCTCGTCATTTCCGCTCTGCGCGGCATTCCCTCCTGTCAATTTTCCGCAATTTTTAGTAGAATGACGCCATGAGTGAACGCTGTCCAAAATGTTTTCGGCCGCAAAGCTGTTGTCTTTGCCAATACACGAAGGAAATCGATGCGGGAGTGAAGTTTGTTTTCCTCATGCATCCGAAGGAGTTATGGAAGCAGCGAACGGGAAGCGGACGGCTTGCCCACATATCGCTCAAAAATTCCGAAATGCTTGTCGGCGTAGATTTTACAAAACATGTGCGACTCCTTACCCTACTCAGCGACCCGAAGTACTTTCCGGTTTTGCTTTACCCGTCGGAGACGGCGTGGAATGCGCGCACGGAGGGACTTGCCGAAAAAATCGGCGGCCGCACGCTGCTCGCCCTGCTCATCGACGCCACATGGTTTTGTTCGCGGAAAGTCATTGAGCACAGTCCAAACCTGTTGACGCTGCCGCGTCTGTCTTTTTGCGGGGACTACCGCTCAATCTTTACGTTCAAGCGGGAGCCGCGGCCGGAATTCGTTTCGACCATCGAAACCTGTTACTATCTCATAAAAGAATTGCAGGAAGCAGGGATTGCCGACCCGAACGCCGATCCCGAACCGCTGATGACTGTCTTTAAGCGCATGATCCGCAATCAACTGCAAGCGGAAAACGAACGCATCGCGGGCCTTCGCCCCAATACCCATTCAAACGACTGGAAATACACCAAACCCAAGCAGCTGCCGGACTTTTAGGCGCATATGCAAGCGCGCCGCCCTCCGGCGTATAAAGCCGCGCGGAGCGGACGGCAAAAAACCTTCCGGCAAAATGACCGAAAATCGGGCAGTCCGCGCACGTTGCGCTCCCGCACACTTACTTTTCCATCAATATGACAAATCCGTTTGCCGGAAGCACATAGCGCTTTTGTTCGATCAAAAGCTCTTCTTTACCGCCTTCCGCAATGGAATCGGGGCCGGAAACCGACGTATCCGCCACCCGGTACCATTTTTTGTCCTGCGCGGGAGAGGGAATGGTAATCGTTACGTCGTAAATGTCGGTATTTCCGGCGATGTAGATATCATTGTCGTCAGCGCCCGATTCATTTTCTATCCCCGCGCCCCTGAGCCGGAATGCGAGGAAGCGCCCCGCATTCGCCCAATCGGGAACCTTGCCGTCGACATCGAACCATTCAATTTCCGGATTGCGTTCCGAAAAAAAGCGGGAGCGCATAAAGACCGGATGCGCCTTACGGAAGGCAATCAGCCGTTTGGTAAAGGTAAGCACATCGGCATGCAGGACGGCGCAGTCCCAATCGACCCACGAAATCGCGTTATCCTGACAATACGCATTATTATTCCCCAGCTGCGTACGGCGGAATTCGTCGCCCATCAGCATCATCGGAACGCCCTGCGCGGTCATCAGACAAAGCAGAAAGTTTTTTATGATTTGCACGCGGAGACTTTCGATTTTTGGATTATGCGTCGGCCCTTCAAATCCGTGATTGTAACTGTTGTTGTCATCGGAGCCGTCGCGGTTGCCCTCCCCGTTTTCATCATTATGTTTGCCGTTGTAGCTAACCAAATCGTTGAGCGTAAAACCGTCGTGCGCCGTAACAAAATTGACGGAAGCCGTCGGCGAGCGCCCGCTGTGATTGTACAAATCGGAACTTCCGGCAACACGCGTAGCAGCCGCCGTCGCAAGGTGGTGGTCGCCGCGTAAAAAACGCCGGATATCGTTTCGGAAGCGGTCGTTCCACTCGCTCCATCTGCCGCCCGGAAAACCGCCGACATGGTATCCGCCGCCGCAGTCCCACGGCTCCGCGATAATCTTCGATCCGGCGAGCACCGGATCTTCTGCAATGGCGTTCGTCAAAAATGGAAAGCCCTGCACATTCCCGTTCCGGTCGCGCGTCAGCGCGGAAGCAAGGTCGAATCGAAAACCGTCGACGTGCATTTCGCTCACCCAATAACGCAGACAGTCGATGATAAAGCGGCTTACGATCGGGTGCGATCCGTTTACTGTGTTTCCGCAGCCCGAATAATTCATGTAGTATTGCTTTTCGTTCGGCGGCAGCAGGTAGTACACGGAGTTTTCAAAACCGCGCATCGAAAAGGTGTAGCCGTGCTCGTTGCCTTCCGCAGTATGATTGAAAACGACGTCGAGTATAACTTCGATACCGGCTGCATGGAGCGCACGTACCAGCTCTTTGAACTCGCGTACCGGCGCGCCCGGCGACACGTCGGAGGAGAACGTCGTCTTCGGCGCAAAAAAACCGATCGTGCTGTAGCCCCAATAATTTGCAAGCTTTTCGCCCGTCCGCTGATTAATATTTCCGTTTTCATTTTCGTCGAACTCGAAAACCGGCAAAAACTCCACCGCCGTAATGCCGAGCTCCTTTAAATACGGAATCTTTTCGATAAATCCCTTGTATGTGCCGGGAGCGAAAACCTGCGAACTTTCGGAAGCGGTAAAACCCCGTAAATGCGTCTCATAGAGGATCGTCCCCTGTAGCGGCAAGTGCAGCGGCCGGTCGCCCTGCCAATCAAACGCATTATCATCGACGACGACGCACTTGGGAAAATCGGACAAATCGGAAAGCTTGCCGTTTTCTATACCGGCAAGCCCCCGTTCGCGCTGCAAATTATACGAACGGAATACCGATCCACGCGTAAAAGCCTTTGCGTACGGATCGAGCAGGTATTTATTCACGTTGAAGCGGTTACCGCGCGGCGGATTGTATTCGCCGTCAACGCGGTACAAATACAGCGCACCCGCCCCGATTCCCTTCACAAAGACGTGCCAAATGTCGCCCGTTTTGTTTTTGACCGAATCAAGCTCAATCGTCGCATAGGGCTGCGCATCGTGCGCTTCTTTAAACAGGTCGAGGAATACCCGAACCGCTCCCCGGCTGAAAACCGCAAAATTAACCCCGTCCGCCGCCGGAAGCGCCCCAAACACATTCGGCTTCCCGTCAAGAATCTGCAAAGACATCATGCCGCCATGCTATCATAAAAACGCACACCGTTTCAATTTGAGCGCATCGGGATTTTAGAACTTATCCGCGGCACGACGAGCAGGAGATACGAGGCGAGCGGATTTGATGGTGCCGCTTATACGCTGCGCATGAGCGCTTTGCATGACCGGTTGGAGAAGGCGCGTCACGGTTCTCTGGCGCTCCCATTTGCCGCTGCCGCATCATTCAAAGCGCCGGGCAGCTTCCGAAAAGAAAACGAGACGTTCGGATAAAGCCGACACGGGCGGGGGGACTGATGGAGTCTAAAAGACATAATGGACTCCATCAGTCCCCCCGCCCGGCTCTATGTGAGGTGTGCGCTCGGCGCTATAAAAACACTACCGGAAAACCGTACCGTCTTGACAGTGATTTGAATTACTAGGTCGAATTTCTCTATTTTTTATAAATATCACATACTGCTTACTTAAAAAATTAAAAGATGTAGATAATGTTGGGATTCCAAAGGGCGAAATTCCTTTGGTCGTGCCCAAGGAAGGAGGGTCAAGGGAGAAAACCTGCGGGCGGCTATGACTGGTTAAACACGTTTCGAAACTTCGAAACGTGCAGCGGACGGTAAATGTGTTATGTCTTTTAAATCCCGTTTTTCCGTCCGCCCCTCCCTTGAAAGAATGGTTTTAAGGCTTGCCTTTAGAAGGATATAAGCTTTGAGTTTATAAAACTCGAAATTA
>CAUTZW010000099.1:0-6406 GCA_963543045.1 uncultured Treponema sp. | reverse complement strand
TAAAACACTACAACAATTAAAGGGAGCCTTTAAAAATGAAAAAGATTTTATGCGCTTTATCTATTGTGATTGCCGCCGCCGCGGTTTTTGCAAAACCGAAACTTATGGCAATCGCCACTTTTGACATAAATAATAATGCAGTGTCGGAAGTGGAAGCGGAAGGCATAACGGAGTTGTATATAGCGGAGCTTGCTTCTACAGGTAAAGTTTCTATTGTTGACCGCAATAATTTTAACAAACTGCTCAAAGAAATGAACTTTCAAGCCGGAGATTGGGCGGACAGCGAAAAGACCATCCGGCTCGGAACCGCTTCCGGAGCTTCCGTTATAGGCAGGGGACAAATAATAAAACTGGGAAACAAAATGTATCTTTCCGCGACGGTTATAGACGTAAAAACCGCCAAAGTTATTTCCAGCGCAAAAACGCAGTTTGATTCTTTAGACGGTATTTTTGATATTTTACCGGGCTTTGTAAGAGATATTTCCGAAGGTCTAACTTTAAAAATAGGCGATACGGGGCCGGGCGGCGGTTTAATTTGCAATATTGAAGGAAACAGAGGATTGGAATGCAGTGAAGTTTTAGGCGATGCAAATTGGGAAGACGCAAAGAAAATGTGCGCGGAATTCCGCGGAGGCGGCTATGATGACTGGTATTTGCCGTCAAAAGAAGAACTTAATTTTATATATATTAACTTAGCAAGAACAGAACGAATTATAGGTAGAGGTTATTTTTGGTCATCGTCCAAGGGGGCTGCTGGAGCGTGTTGTCAGAATTTCAGCGATGGCTACCGGACATGCTACGCCTATACTGATGATAGGTATTCTGTTCGTGCCGTTCGGGCTTTTAATATAGACGATTAAATATAAAATGGAGAGTATAATAATGAAAAAATCAATTTTAATCCCACTATTAATGTTTGTCATAACGGCATTTCTTCCGGCTCAGACGGTTGCTGTCTTCGATTTTGACTGCGACGACCTTGCTTTTTATGATAAAGTTTCTACAATGACCGACTTGCTTGTTCACGAACTTGTAAAAGCCGGAGACGTTACCGTTGTAGAGCGTAAAGAAATGGATAAACTTATGGCAGAATACGCTTTCCAAGCAAATCCGTATATCGACATAACAACCGCAAAAAAATGGGGAAAGGGATCGGCGCGGACTGCATAATCGTAGGTTCGGCAGCGGTTTTAGGCTGCCCGCTTTATATTACCGCGCGTATGGTTGATGTGGAAAAAGGTGTTATTCTTCATTCGGCAAAGATGACGCTGAATACATGGAACGAATACGAAAACAAACTGCCCGCCTTTGCTTCCGATTGCGTAAAAAAACTTCCGGTTCCTAATTATTTTACGGGAACTTGGTCGGGAACAATTTACACGGATGAATTCAGCGATTATTACGAGATAATGTTCGGCGAAAAATCAAAATGCACGGTAAAAGTAACTTCTGCCGGTTCGGACGGCAATGAAACGGTTCAGGAAGGCAGCGGCACTTATTCATACGTTGATGACGGTTTTTCCGGCGGCAAAATATTTAAGCTCAATGTACATTTCAAAGGAGCAAAAATATCTCATCTCCGCAGTATAAACTGGGCGTATCCTATAAGCATGAACGGCACCAAAACGGAATTCAGCATAAACGTATATCCGTCAGCAGAAAAGATACAGCTTACAAGAATCACACTTTCAAAGATTGAATGACTGTTGATGTAGGCCACCGGCCGGATGCCCGGCAATGGTCGATGCCAAAATATATCGGTGCAGTACACACTCGATTTGAGGCAGCCAAAGGCGCGATGGATGAATAGCAGTGCTATATTTCAAAAGCGTCGAGTGCACAGGAGCTTTTCTTGTATCGTGCCCGAACGGACTAGTCGGCAGAACCTTTGCATTAACTTTCAGATGCACATTTTGATTAAGACAGCTGCAGGATCCGGAGCAAAAATATACGGCAGAATTTGAATATGCGGCGTAAGATAGCACTCATCCGCATATACAAAGCAGGGTACAAGGGCAAAACTGCCTTTGTACGGCATTATGTTCCGCGGTCTTATGCCCCCGTACGTGCTATCGGCACCGCTGGCTAAAACTTGCTCTCCTCGCCGCAATTTTGCGGAATGCCGCGCACCACTGCCGCACCCGTTTTACCTTTTCCCTATCGAGCGGGAAAATCATCATCAATCTATACTTTCTCCTCATAGACAGTGAAGTTCACGGGAGGGGATTGAGTACGGGTAATAGCAAACACGATGGATCAGTCAACAGAATGAGCCGAAACTGAAAGCGGCCGCAGCGGAAGGCAGCATATAATTCAGCGTATGGTTGTAATTTGCATAACATTGGTTGGCAGGCTGTAGTAATGGAGAGCGGCGCGAGCCGTGCTGAAAGCGGCTCTCTCCGGTTTGGCGGAAAGTGCATCCGGCGCGGGAAAGATTGCGGCGGATGCGGCGCGCACGGTTTTTATTCCATACCGCTTACCGTTTCGTACGGCCAGCTCATAATGCCGCCGAGGTCAAAGATATTTTTGTAACCGAGCTTGATGAGTTTGCGGGCGGCATCTGCGCTGCGCATACCGGAACGGCAGTAGACCATTATTTCGGCATTAACATCGGGCAGTTCCGCCGGCTGCTGCTTGCCGATTGATTCATTCGGTAAAAGCATGGCTCCGGGAATGTGCGCGGCGGCGTATTCGCCTTTGGTGCGCACGTCAACCAATATAATGGAAGGTTTTTCCTTCAGCATTTCCTTTGCCTGCTCCGGCGTTACTTTTTTCGCTTTTTCCGCAGAAAAACCTGACGCAAACATAAACATAGACGCAACTCCTAAAATTAAATTCCGAATCTTCATAGCGACTCCTCGCGTTTTATTGACGTTATTCTAAAACTACTCATTCGCAGGGGGAATCGGCAAGGCGGAGAACGGATAAATGTCGGCGGTGCGTGCGGCAAGCCGAATGGACGGCCGGCTGCATGAAAAACGGACGGCAGAGCCTGCGCGGGATTGGAGCGGCGGCAAAGCCGTTTCCGGCCGCAGTAATGCGGGCGAAAATGAAACCGCGCAAAGCCCGTTACGCATCTGAGTTTGCGCCCGAAAGAAAAAAAATCCTGCGCGGGGTGCGGCGCATTTAGCTTAAAGTGGGACTGCAGAAAGCCCGATTACTTTAAAAAATACGGGGACGACGGTCAGCCGCCCCGGCATCATGGGGAATATATGAAAAAATATTTTTTTGCCGTTTTTGCCGCTTGCTGTGCCGGTGCGCTTTTTGCCGCGCAAACGAGCGTGATTGTTTCGGTTAATGATCAAAAAACGTACATATATGACGGCGGCACGCTTGTCCGCACGATGGTGTGTTCGACCGGCTTACGTGACGGCGATAACGATACGCCGCTCGGCGATTATATTATCAACCGCAGCGGGGCAAAGCGCGGCGAATGGTTCTTTTCAAAAGCCTTTCAAGAGGGCGCCAAGTACTGGGTCGGCTTTATCGGCGGGGTGTATCTGTTCCATTCGGTTCCGATGGATGAACAGGGACGCATCATTGCGCATGAAGCTGCCCGGCTGGGCGTTCCGGCGTCGCACGGGTGCGTGCGGCTTGCGGTCGATGATGCGAAATGGTTTTACGATAGTATTTCAAACGGGTCGGAATTACACATCGTTAAGGATTTTAAAGCGGAAAAGGAGCTTTCGCGCTGCGTCGGCTATAAGGGACTGCCGATTCCGCCGGAAGATATGTTCGTGTGGCTTTCTGCAAACGGCAAGGATTACAAGCAGAAGTACAAACTAAGCTGCGAGATTGCGCTGATTCGTACCGTTGCGGCGCTCAGCGGCGTTACCGGCGTTTCAGAAGACGATATTTTAAAACAGATTCCGAGAGGCGGTTCCGATCCTGAGCGGTATTTTGTCTGCGCGGACATAAACGGCGGCCGGCGCGGCAAAGACGGTTCCGTGTTGTGGAACAATTACGGGGCGCATGCCGGCGTGGTTTTGAACGAGTTGAAGGCGCTGCATCAAACCTTTGCGCCCGACAGCTCCGTTTCATTCACGGAAGAAAAACTGGGCGACGCGCGCCTCCAGAGCCTTATCGCCGGAAACCGCGCATTCCGCGGCGCAATCGTCTGGGTGGTCGGCCATCCCGAACGCTGGGGAAAAAATCCACCGGTCAACGAGCGCGGCATGGTACTCGGCGAACACGTCCGCTTTGTGCTGCCGGTTTTAGCGTCGGACGGCTCCTTCCTCATTTACGACCCGGAAAGCGGCCTTGTAAAAAAATCCGCAACTGCAGGAGATGCGCGTGCGCTCTTTGGCAATCGAACCGTATGCGCATGGGAGCGGTAGCCCTGCGTTCGTAGCGTCAGAAAAACAGGGTGGGAGATGAAATGCGCGGGAGAGAATAACAATGTGCGCGAACCTGCCGCCATCCGTATGCGTGCCGGTTCGCTTTTGCGCTAAACTTTTCAATGCGCGGCTTCAAACGCAGCTTTCAGTGTCGCATCGTCGACAAAGCCTTCTGCCGCTCCGTCGGTACCGATTTTTATCGCGGCGAACAGCCCGGCGTATTGCAAGGCGCTCTCCGCGCTCATTCCGGCCGCGTAGCAATGGATAAAGCAAAAAAAAAGTACGTCGCCGACACCGACGGTGTTTACAATCCGTTCAGGCTTTGCCGCCGGAAAATGCGTGATTGCATCCGTTTTGCGTTCGTACAGGAGTACGCCATCCGTATGTGTGCCGGTTCGTGCTTACGTTAAACTTTTCGATGCGCGGCATCAAACGCGACCTTCAGCGTCGCATCGTCGACAAAGCCTTCTGCCGCTCCGTCGGTACCGATTTTTATCGCGGCGAACAGCTCGGCGTATTGCAAGGCGATCTCCGCGCTCATTCCGGTCGCGTAGCAATGGATGAAGCAGGAAAAAAGCGCATCGCCGACGCCGACGGTGTTTACAATCCCGTTCGGGTTTTGCCGCCGGAAAATGCGCGATTGCATCCGTTTTGCGTTCGTACAGGAGCGCGCCGTCCGTATGCGGTTCGCTTTTGCGTTAAACTTTTCGATGCGCGGCATCAAACTCAGATTTCAGCGTCCCCTCATCGACAAAGCCTTGCGCCGCTCCGTCGGAGCTGATTTTTATTGCGGCAAAGAGCTCGGCGTATTGCAAGGCATCCGCTGCGCTCATTCCGGCTGCGTGGCAATGAATAAAACAGGAAAAAAGCGCGTCTCCTGCGCCGACGGTGTTTACAATTCGTTCGGGCTTTGCCGCAGGGAAATGCGCGATTGCGTCAGTACGGCGTTCGTACAGGAGCGCTCCGTCCGCGCCGCAGCCAAGAACGATTATTTCCATTCCGTATGTGTTTTTGAGCGCGTACAAAAAGTCTTCGCGCGGGCAGGGGAGATTTTCATCGCTCAAAAAAACGATATCGGCGTATTCAAGAAACGCTCGATTGTACTCGTCATCGACACTGCCAAGCACGTGGACGTCGGTCGCAATCGTTTTGCCGGCATCCTTTGCAGCTTTCAGCAGCGGACGAGAAAAGTTTATATTGCACACCGCAACGATATCCGCCTCTTCCAGCAGCTCTTTTATATGCGGAATAGCCGGTAGGACTTCCTGAACGTCTTTTAGGTCGCAATAAATCTTCCGCCGTCCCGAATCATCGTAAAAAATGACGCTTTCAGGCGTTGACCGTAAACTTCTTTCTATATGATTAGCAGCAATGCCGTCCGCTGCAAGCTGCGCCCGAATCGCGTCCCCCTGCGCGTCGCTGCCGATGAACGAGAGCAGACGCGCATCGTCGCCCAAAATAGTCAGCGCTTTGGCAATATTGTAGCCGACGCCCGCAACGCCGGAATGCACACCAAAAAATGAAAATTCAATCGGCGAATACTGGATGGGGAATGCGGGGACTTTGACCGTCGTTTCGATGTTGACGAGCCCCGAAACAAGAATGTTCATGGCGGCATGATGGCGGAGATAAATCGTGCTGTCAATACGCGGATGCGCGGGGCGGAAGGGCAAAATGCAGCGAGGCCGCATTGTTGCAAGCGCAGCGCGCTTTCCGCGTTCTGCCTGCCGCTCGTCTTACGTTTCTTTATAAGAAAACTCAAAAGCGGCAGGCATCTCGCGCATCGCGACGCGCCTATTTTTCCGCCATCCAGTTATCGCTCCCGCCCTCAGTTTGCTCTGAAAACTGGGCCAGGCGGCACGACATATATTTAATTAACAAAAATATTCCAGCCGTACCCAGTCAACGCTTCCGCTCCCAGTTTGCTCTGAAAACAGGGCCAGGCGGCACGATAAATATTCAATTAACAAAAATATTCCAGCCGTACCCAGTCAACGCTTCCGCTCCCAGTTTGCTCTGAAAACAGGGCCAGGCGGCACGATAAATATTCAATTAACAAAAATATTCCA
>CAUTZW010000098.1:0-6743 GCA_963543045.1 uncultured Treponema sp. | reverse complement strand
TTTTTCGGCACTTTCTTTTCGTAGGAAAATGCGCGATTTTTCTCCGGCTGTTTCACGCAAACACGGGAGAAAGCTGCGGCAATGCGCGCTTTCTTGTTCGGCAGAAGAAAAATTGAAGGCATCCGGCAAACCATGCGCTTGCCGAAAGGTAGTGCGGTGCACCGGAAGGAAGCAGAGAGAAACCGGCATACCCGTTGGCGGGAAAGTTCCGCTTCGGGAATGCCCTGCCCGCATGGAGGTGATTTCCTCGTTGGGCAGCACACAGGCATGGACGGAGGCTACGACAATGTACGCATCTTGTTCGGCGGAAAAGAAATTGAAGATCTCCGTCAAACCATACGCCGTCGGGTGGGAGTTCAGCGCCGCCGGACGGAATCGGAGACAAACCGGCGCGCCCCTTGGCAGAAAAGTCCCGCTGCGGGAGTGCCCTGCCCGCACGGAGGTTATTTCCTCATCGAGCAGCACGCAGACACGGGCGGCGGCTACGGCAATCTGCGCTCCTTGTTCGGCGGAAGAAAAATTGAAGGCATCCGGCAAACCATGCGCTTGCCGAGAGGGAGTTCGGTGCGCCGGAAGGAATCGGAGACAAACCGGCGCGTCCGTTGTCGGGAATGTCTCGCTTTGGGAGCGCCCAGCCCGCACGGAACTGGTTTCCTCGTCGGACAGCATACAGGCTACGGCAAAACACGCGCAGACGGGCGGGAGTTCAGCGCCGCCGGACGGAATCGGAGACAAACCGGCGCGCCCCTTGTCGGGAAAGTCCGCTGCGGGAACGCCCTGCCCGCACGAAGGTTATTTTCTCGTCGGGCAACACGCAGGCACAGGCAAAGGCCACGGCAAACTACGCACCGGCGGGTGGGAGGTCGGTGGGCCGGATGGAATCGGAGATAAACCGGCATGTCCGTTGTCGGGAAAGTCCGCTGCGGGTGCGCCCTGCCCGCACCGATGTAATTTCTTCATCGAGCAGCACGCAGACACGGGCGGAGACTCCGGCAAACCACGAGCCGCAGGGATGGAGTTCAGTGCATCGGAAGGAAGTGGCGACAAAGTGGCGCGCCCATTGTCGGGAAAATCCCGCTGGAGAACGGCCAGCCCGCACAGAGGCGATTTTCTCATCGGGCAGCACACAAACACGGGTGCAAGCTACGGTAATGTGCGTCTCTTGTTTGGCGGAAGAGAAATTGAAGGTCTCCGGCAAACCACGAGCCGTCGGCAGGGAGTTCAGTGCGCCGGACGGCAGCGGAGACAAACCGGCGCGCCCGTTGTCGGGAAAGCTCCGCTGTGGTAGCGCCCTGCCCGCACGGAGGCTATTTCGTCGTCGGGCACGGGCGGAGGCTACGGCAAACCACGCGCCCTCGGGAGTGAAGTTCAGCGCAGCCAGAAGGAATCGGCAACAAACAGACGCCCCCTTTTGCGTGAAAGTCCGCTTCGGAAGCAACCAACCCGCACGGAAGTGATTTTCTCGTCGAGCTGCACACAGGCACGGGGTTCGGCTACGGCACTGTACGCATCTTGTTCGGCAGAAGAAAGATTGAAAACATCTGGCAAACTACGCGCCGCCGGGATGGAGTTCGGTGCGCCGGACGGAGCGAAGACAAAGCGGCGCACCCGTTGGCGGGAAAGTCCCGCTGCGGGAGCGCCCTGCCTGCACGGACGAAAGCTGCGGCAATGTGCGCTCCGTGTTCGGCGGAAGAGACATTGAAGGTCTCCGGCAAACTTCGCACCGCCGAGAGAGAGTTCAGCGCAGCCGGACGGAAGCGGAGATAAACCGGAGGCCCGTGGTTGGGAAAGCCCCGCTGCTGGAGCGCCCTGCCCGCACGGAGGTGATTTCCTCGTCGGGCAGCACGCAGGCACGGGCGGCTACGGCACTGTACGCTGCTTTTTCGGTGGAAGAGACATTGAAAGCATCCGGCAAACTACGCACCGGCGGGTGGGCGTTCGGTGCGCCGGAAGAAATCGGAGATAAACCGGCGCGTCCGTTGTCGGGAAAGTCCGCTGCGGGAACGCCCTGCCCGCACGGAAGTGATTTCCTCGTCGAGCTGCACGCGGGTACGGGTGAAAGTAACAGCACTGTGCGCTCCTTGTTCGGCGGAAGAGAAATTGAAGGTCTCCGGAAAACCTCGCGCCGCCGAGTGGGAGTTCAGTGCAGCCGGACGGAAGCGGAGACAAACCGGCGCACCTTTTGCCGGGAAAGTTCCGCTACGGGAACGCCCTGTCCGCACGGAGCTGTTTTCCTCGTCGGACAGCACGCAGGCTACGGCAAACCACGCGCCCCCGAAAAGGAGTTCGATGCGTCGGACGGGATCGGATACAAACAGGCGCCCTCTTTTGCGTGAAAGTCTCGCTGCGGGAGCGCCGTTCTCAAAAGAGTCGGCAGGAGCGAAATGCTTCCCCACTCGCTGCACGCTCTTTCCCGGCATCCATTGCCGCGTTCCGCATGGCGCGCACGTTACTGAACGGGCTGCTCCAGCAAATCCGCAACGAATTTTTCGACTTTCTTCATGTTTTCCGTCGGTTCAAAGCGCGCGACGACGTTCCCGCTGCGGTCGACAATGAATTTCGTAAAATTCCATTTGATGGCGGCATTATTTTTGTAGTTTTTATCGACTCTCTTCGCCATAATCGACATTGCAAACGCCGCCGCTCCGTGCCCGAATCCTTTAAATCCCTGCTTTTCCTTGAGGAATCGATACAGCGGCAGAGAGGTTTCGCCGTTTACGTCGGACTTTTTCATCTGCGGGAATGTCGTGTGGTAACGCAGCGTACAAAAATCGTGGATTTCTTTGTCGGTACCCGGCGTCTGCCCCGCAAACTGGTTGCACGGAATATCGATAATTTCCAAACCTTTGTCGTGATAGCGTTCGTACATTTTTTGGAGCGGCTTGTAATGCGGCGTAAAACCGCAGCCGGTCGCCGTATTGACGATGAGCACCACCTTTCCCGCAAAGTTTTTGAGCGGGATGAATTCGCCGTCAGGCGTTTCTACCGAATAATCATAAATCGACATGCCATTCATTTCCTCGCGCGCCGTTTCCGGAGCGTCTCTGCCGACCGCCGTTTCTTCCGGATACGCCGGAGCATTGAACGCAAGTCCGCACAGCATACAAACCGGCAACAGCAAAGCGCGTCGGCCAATTTTACTAAAACACTGCATACGCTGCCCTCCTTACGCCTTTTGCTGCGCTGCGGCTTCAAGCTGCTTTTTGCGTTCGATATAACCGCATTTTTCCAGATACTGCCGCCGCGTAATAATCAATTTGATGAGTTCCTGATACATATTGTAGTCGACTTCGAGGGCGATAGGCAGGACGTAGTATTCGGTTTCGTCGCAATAGCGGTCGATAAACTCTTCCGCCGTTACAAAGCCGAGGCTGATCATATTGCTGATACGGTCGGCGCATTTGAGGATTTTGGCGTTTTGGCTTCCGTTGGCGATAATATCGTGCAGGAATTCCGACTTTTCCTGTCCGTCCTTTTTCGTAACTTCAAGCACCAGCTGATAAACCGCTTCCCCGTCGGAGTCGCAGTCGATAATCCGGCTGACATCAAAACCGGGAATGTCCTCAACCACGTCGTGAATGACCGACGCTTTGAGCAGCACGGCGTTGATGTAGCCGTAGTCGATGAGAATTCCCATCGTGTCCATCTGATGACGGAACATATTGCCGCCGGCGTGCCGCGCCTTGCCGATTAAGTCCGTTGCAAGCTGCATATACGGCGCAAGCGATATTTTCTTCAGCTCCATCATGGACTTATTGTCCATCCGCTCGGGCTTGTCAACCTGCATTTCGTACTTGTACTTTCCCATGGCTACTCCTTAAAAATTTATCGCCCTCTCCGTTTTTTCCGTATAAACCGTCATATCATTATCGACGCGACAGAGCGACTCTGCGGACGAACGCAAGCGCTAAAGTCCGCAAAAATGCGCTTTGCCGCCTTATATCAATTATGCGCTCAAGGCGCAAGCCGTTCGATAATTTTTTCCGCCGCTACAAACTTTCCATATAAGATTGCAGTTTTTCTATACGCCGTTTGCATTCTTCAAGTTTTTTGCGCTCGGCAAGAACGACGTCTTCCGGCGCGTTTTGGGCAAACTTTCCGGAAAGTTTCGCTTCGCTCTTTTTCGCCGCCGCGCTTTCCGCCTCTATTGATTTTTTAAAACGCGCCATAAGCTGCTCTTTATTGATTGATTCGTCAACCAAAATAAACGCTTCAAATCCCTCTCCTACCGCTCCGATTGCGCGCTGAGGTTTCGCCTCCGTAAAGTCGATATGGGCAACGCCTGCAAGCAATTCGATGACGGCGTCTTTTTCGCGGCAGACTTCCGCCGCGCTGCCTTTCGTGACCATCACCGCAAGATTGATTTTCGAGGCGGGGTCAAGTCCGCATTCCACGCGCAAGCCGCGCACTTTGCCGATTAAATCTTTGAGCACGTCAAAGCGCGCGTCGATTTCCGCATTGAACCGTTCGTCTTGCACATCGGGGAACGGCGCGTTTATCAAAAGAGATGAATATACGGAATTCGACAAAATCTTTTGCCGTCCTGCTTTTGTCCGATTTTCCGTAATGATTTTCAGCGGCAGTTTAGAATAAATTTCTTCGGTAACAAACGGCAAAAACGGATGCAGAAGGCGCAGATTTTCTTCCAAAATGTTTAACAACACAGACACCGCACGATTTTTTTCGTGCTCATCGCCGTTTCTAAAGGAAAGTTTTGTCGCTTCAACGTACCAGTCGCAAAACTCGTTCCAAAAATACTCCATCAGCGCGCTTGCCGCATCGTTATAGCGGTAGCCGTCAAGAGCAGTGCGCATTTCGGTAACGACGCGGTTGAGCCGCCCGAAAATCCAGCGATCAAGTTCCGTCAAGTCCCCGTCGCAGACGGAAATAAGCTCGCGCCCTTCAAGGTTGCCCAGAATGTAGCGGCTTGCGTTCCAGATTTTGTTTGCAAGACGGCTTCCAAGCTTAAACGAATCTTTGTCGATGAGAACATCCTGCCCCTGAGCGCACAGAAAGCCGAGCGTAAACTTGAACGCATCCGCGCCGTATTCATTGATGATTTCAAGCGGGTCAATGCCGTTGCCGAGCGACTTGCTCATCTTTCTGCCCTGCCGGTCGCGCACAAGCCCATGAATGTAGATGTCGCGAAAGGGCGCTTTGCCCGTAAACTCCAAGCCCGCCATAATCATACGCGCAACCCAAAAGAAAATAATATCGTAGGCGGTAATGAGTGCCGTAGTCGGGTAAAAGGTTTCAAAGTCCGGCGTTTTTTCAGGCCAGCCGAGCGTGGTAAAGGGCCAGAGCCACGAAGAAAACCACGTATCAAGCACGTCGGAATCCTGCTCAAGCCGGTAGGACGCTGCGCCGCACTTGGGACACGCGCACGGCTCTTCGCATCTGACAATCGTATCTCCGCAGGCCTTGCAATACCACGCAGGTATACGATGCCCCCACCAGAGCTGGCGGCTTATGCACCAGTCGCGGATATTTTCAAGCCAATGCGAATAGGTGTTTTCCCATTTTTTCGGATAAAAAACGATGTCGCCGTCCTTCCACGCTTTGAGTGCCTTGTCTGCAAGCGGGCGCATTTTTACGAACCACTGCCAGCTTAAATACGGCTCGACAACGGTGTCGCAGCGGTAACAGTGTCCCACCGAATGCGTTATCTTTTCTTCCGCCTTAAAAAGCCCCGCCGCTTTCAAATCTTCTATTATAAGGGCGCGCGCTTTGGGACACGTAAGTCCGCGATATTTTTCCGGACAGTTTTCGTTGAGCGTGCCGTCGGGATTCAAAATATTTATGACTTCAAGATTGTTGCGCTGTCCGACCTGCCAGTCGTTCGGGTCATGAGCGGGCGTGATTTTTACCATTCCCGTGCCGAATTCTTTATCGACGTAGGAATCCGCGATAAGCGGAATAATGCGGTCAGTGAGCGGAAGGCGGAGTTTTTTTCCGACAATCGATTTGTAGCGTTCGTCTTCCGGGTTGACGGCAACCGCCGTGTCGCCGAGCAGGGTTTCCGGGCGCGTCGTTGCAATTTCTATGCGCGTAGAACCGTCGGGCGCGGGGCCGTCTGCAAACTCATACCAAATATGATACATCGCGCCGCCGGTGTCCGTGTGGTCAACTTCATCGTCGGCAAGCGCCGTGCCGCAGCGCGGACACCAGTTGACCAGATACTGTCCCTTGTAAATGAGTTTGCGCTCATACAGCGTAACGAAGACCTCGCGCACGGCTTTGGAAAGTCCCTCGTCCAGCGTAAAGCGCTCTCTGTCCCAGTCCGTCGAATTCCCAAGTTTCCGCTGCTGTTCGACAATTGTCTTGTGATGGTCGTCTTTGACCACCCATGTCCGCTCAAGGAATTTTTCGCGTCCCAAGTCGTTCCGGCTCTTGCCTTCTTTTTTGAGCGCGCGCTCGACGACGTTCTGTGTTGCAATGCCCGCGTGGTCGGTTCCCGTTACCCACAGCGTGTTGTCGCCTTTCATGCGGTGATAGCGCACGACAATATCCTGCAAAGTATTATTCAGTCCGTGTCCGACGTGGAGCACTCCCGTAACGTTCGGCGGCGGAATAACAACGGAATACAGCGGCTTTTTACCGTCGGCTGACTTTTTATACGATTCGTGCAAAGGAGAGGCGGGATCCGACGCAGGCTTAAAACACCCGCATTTTTCCCATTCATTATAAATACGTTCTTCAAAATCTTTCGGATTGTAGGCTTTTTCAAGTTCAATAGCGTTCAT
>CAUTZW010000097.1:0-6788 GCA_963543045.1 uncultured Treponema sp. | reverse complement strand
ACGCCCACGCAACACAAAGGGACAGGGCGAGGACGGCAACCACGCCAACGGCGGGGGCGTCGGGGGGGGGTAATATAAAATAAGTCGGCCATTTGTGTCAAGCGCTCCTTTGAATACGGGAATAATGCCGCGTAACAGCGGCAAATTCTATTTATTATATTTCGGAATATGTATTTACGCAATGGGTGCGGGCGGAATAAATTTTATTCGGCGACTTTCGTTTCACCGAAATACCGCCGAAAGGCAATCTACGAGCAATGGAAGGAAAGCATCGGGAAAATCTTGAGCCAAATCGGAGGGATGACGCTGAGGGACGGAATGACTTGCAAAACGTTGGCGACGGTTCGGGCAAAGTCGAGCGGCCTGCTTTCCGCTTCACTGTGGGCGTTTCAAAATCGGAACGTTTCAAAACGTGCTGCGACTCTTTCTGAATTGGGCAAAACAATAACCGCCCTGCGATGATATTGACAATCCTCATCGTTTATGACATTATTCCGAAAAATGTCATAATGACATTTTATCCTGTTTTGTATCAGGGGTTCTGAACAATGATGTATAATATTGAAAAGCAGCACGAAAAAGGAAAATTTCACGCGATTGAGCGCATTAACCGCTTGTGTGATAAAGATACGTTTATGGAATTGTATTCCGGCGTGCGGCACAACTGCACGAGCTTCGGTATGGAAAAGAAAGATATTCCGTATGACGGCGTTATAACGGGATTCGGCAAGGTGAATGGAAGAAAAGTTGCCGTTTACGCGCAGGATTTTACGGTGCAGGGAGGTTCTCTGGGGCTCATGCACGGTAAAAAAATTGCGGAATTGATTGATAAGGCAGTGGAAGCGCGCTGTCCCGTCATCGGTATTAACGATTCCGGCGGCGCGCGCATCCAAGAAGGCGTTGATGCGCTCTGCGGGTACGGCGATTTGTTCCATCAAAACGTGCGCGCTTCGGGTTCTGTGCCGCAGATTTCGATTGTCGCAGGTCCCTGCGCAGGCGGCGCGGTGTATTCGCCGGGCATTACCGACTTCATTTTTGCCGTCGATAAGATCAGCCAGCTCTTTATCACCGGGCCGAAGGTGGTAAAGTCCGTTCTGTTTATGGACATTTCCGCTGAAGATTTGGGAGGCGCCGCGATTCATTCAAAGAAATCGGGCGTTGCGCATTTCCGCTGCGAAAGCGAGGCGGATTGCTATGAAAGGGTACGCCGCTTGCTCGACTACATTCCGCATTATTACGGAGACAAAATGGTGCAGGCTGCAAAATATCATTACGACCAGCACAAAAAAGCGAAACACATTCAGACAATTCTTCCGGAAAACAGCCGACAAGGATACGATGTGCGCGAAATTATTAGCGACATTGTTGATGATAATTCGTTTTTTGAAACGTCGGAGGAATTCGCCGTTAATTGCGTTACCGGTTTTGCGAAACTTGAAGGACGTTCGATCGGCATCGTTGCAAATAACCCGAAAGGTATGGGCGGCGTTCTTGATTGCGATGCGAGCGACAAAATTGCGCGTTTTGTTCGGTACTGCGATGCGTTCAATGTGCCGCTTCTGACATTGGTCGATGTTCCGGGTTTTATTCCGGGGCCGCAGGAAGAGCAGAAGGGGATTATCCGGCACGGGGCAAAGGTCATTTACGCGTATTCCGAAGCGACGGTGCCGAAAATCACCGTCATCATCCGCAAGGCATACGGCGGCGCATACATTGCAATGTGCTCAAAGCATATCGGAGCGGATTACGTGTACGCATGGCCTGCGTCGGAAATCGCGGTTATGGGTGCGGAAGGGGCAATCGGCATTCTTTATGCAAAGGAACTCGCCGACCCGACAAAGGCCGCCGAAGTTGCCGCAAAGGCCGAAGCCTACAAAAACGAAATTATGACGCCGGCAATCGCAGCCAAGCGCGGCTATGTTTCGGAAATTATTAATCCTGCGGATACGCGTGCGCGCGTTGCGTTCAGCCTTGAACTGCTGCTGGATAAAGTAGCAATGGATAAGCCGCTGAAAAAGCACGGCAATATTCCGCTCTAACGCAAAAAGCGCTCCGGAATGCGGGGCGCTTTTAAATTGCTGCCGGTCGATAGCGCACCGAGCGGGCCTGCGTTTGAGGCGGCACATAATAAAAAGGGCAGGAGAGCGACCGGAAGCTTTCGGTCTTTCCCCTGCCGGGCGTTTTGCCGTTGGCAGATTTATTCCCGCACCTTATATCTTAAACTTCCGTATTTCGCCTAACAGCGTGGTCGTCCGCTCCTTATTCCACTGAGTCAGCCGGTTTACGCCTTTGACGGATGCATTGATTTCCTCCGTGCTCGCCGACATTTCCGTCATACTATTTGAGATGCTGTCCGACATTTGGGCAAGCCGCTGCATTTCGTCCGAGACGAGGGTGCTGCTGCCGAGCATTTCTTGCGACACCTCTTGCACTTTATGCGTTATATCCCCGATCGTTTCAACGGATTTGAGGATGTGTTCATTTCCCTCTTCTTGGCGCATCATCGCTTCCATCACGGCCTTTTCCTGCTCGTTGGTGTGGCGCGCAAGCTCCGTAATGTTTTCAAACTGACGCTGCGCCTCTTTTGCAGAACTGCTGACGCGTTCAATCTTTTCCTTCAAATCTTTCAGAATCTTGCTGATCTTATTTCCGTGTCCGCTCGAATCTTCCGCCAGCTTGCGGATTTCTTGCGCGACAACCGCAAAACCCGTGCCCGCTTCTCCGGCATGCGCCGCTTCAATTCCCGCGTTCATCGAAAGCAGGTTCGTCTGCGCCGCAATGTTGAGAATCACCGCGCTCGTTTCGAGCAGAATGTCGGAACTTTCTTGCACAGCATGGCTGAGCAACACCGTTTGCCCGATAACCTGCCGCCCGTTTGCGGTCGCTTTGTTGAGCTCTTCAATCGTATTGATGTTGCTCTGTATCGTTTGCGCGACTTCCTTTACGTTCATCACCAGCTGCCGGATATAGCTGGAAGAGCTGTCGACCGACTCCGTTTGCGTAGCGATATGCTTGTCGAGATCTTCGATGATGCGGAGCATCGATTGCAGGGACGAACCGATTTCCATAACGCTTTCCGCCTGATGCATGACCTCCGCTTTGACGCTCGAAATATTGACGTTGATGTCGCTGATGGTCATAACGGTTTCTCCCATATTGGCAACCAGTTCCGAGCCCGAATCGCAAATGTCCTGCGTGTTGCGGTCGACGGCTTTTACCGCAAGCTGAATCTTTTCGATCGTCCGGTTAAAGTAGAGCGACAGCGCGCTTATCTCATCGTTTCCGCGGATCGGCAGGCGTACCGTCAAATCGCCGTCCCCGTCGGCAATTCCTTGCAGCAATTCAGTCGTATGTACAATCGGTTTGATGAGGATGCGGTCGGCGCTCAAAAAAACAAGGACGAAAATCAACAGGGAAACGCCCGTCGCCGAAAAGAAAAAGAGGCGTAATTGCTGCATGTGGGAGGCCAATTTGGTTTTCGGCACCAAAATGATGCAGCCCAAGCCGAGAGAGGCGAGGTTTACCGGTTTTGTTGTCACGGAATACGTGACGCCTAAAAGTTTTTCTTCAAACGAAGTTTCCGTGCTGTAATTGTAGTCGGGAAGGTGTTTTATGTTCAGATCTTTAACCGGTATAAAGAAATTGGAGGGATTAACCGTGTTTACGATAATTTTGCCCGCCCGATCGGTGAGGATGATTCTAAAATCGTCCGCCATTTTATCGTTGAAAATCGAAGCGATTTGCGACAGATCGATATCAAATGTCGCGACGCCTTTAAATTTGCCGGTTACGTCCCGGATTCCTTCGACAATCGTCATAACCGTTTGCCCGTTCGAGGTTTGGTAGGCGTCAAGCGACATGACTTTGCCGGGATTCGCTTTGCCGAGCTTAAACCATGAGCGGGTGCGCGAATCGTATCCGTCCTTCCGGGAAATCGGCGGGTAGTGCACGTAGCCGCCGTTGTGCTCGGTCGCAAACGCAATGCCGATAAATACCGAATTTTCCATCTGGAACTGCGCGCACAGATGCATAACGCTCTCTTCATAGCTGCCGGGTTCGCAAATCATTTCTGAAACGCCGGTCGGTGTCTTGCGTTCCGCGTATGACGTAATGTCCGCCGTCTCCGAAGTCATAATATCGGAAGACGAAAATGTCCGGATAAGGTTTTCGATGTCGGAAAAATACATCGTCAGCAGCTGTTCTGAGTCCACATAACCGCTGTGCACAGCGTTTTCGATTTGTTTTTCAAAAAAGACTCTGTCCCGCAGGTAATTGATAACCATAAAGGTCGAAAAGCACAGCGGAAAAAGCATAAAGCTCACAAGAAATTTCAGTTTGATTGAGTGCTTGGTACGCCCTCGATAGCTTGTTTGCCCGCTGAGAACTTCATTGGTCGTTTGTGTCATAAGAATCTCCTTGCAATTCGCCTGCACCTTTGGTAAAACGGCGACTCATTATAAGCGTGCGCTTTTGAAACGGCTTTTACGGCAGCTGCACAGACCGTTTTACAGTATTCCGAACCTCTACATTTAAATCTTCAGTATCTTTTTTAACCGACTCTTCTGTAACTGTATCGACATATTTTAAAGAAACTTCTAGCCGCTCACGTATAAACGGTTTTTAAGATTTTGCCGTAAAGAAGGCGAAAAAAACGGGGGGAGGGGGCCGAAGCGCATTTATCGAAATGATGGAATATGTTTTTGCATAAGAACAATTTCGCAGCGAATATGCCATATTTGACTTCAATTCTCCCATTTGTATTATTGCGGTTCTTGTATTCTATTATGGAAACCGAATATTCGCAATGAAAATTTACAAATAAACGCGCCCGGCCGAATTCCGGCACAACACTACGGAAAGAGGATAATCGGTTTGCTGCCCGCTACAATTTTGCCGTGCAGTAAAATTGCGCAAGGGCCGCCGTATCGTGCGCCGCGCGTTCAGCGTTCCTGAGATTGAACGAGCTGCGAGATTTCAAAACGTGCCGCAGACGGTCAATGTGTTCCGTCTTTCAAGTCCTACTCTCCCGTCCGAGGCGGCTTGCGGCATAATTGAAATAACGGAAGCGCCTTGCTATAGTACGCCCCGTTATTATGCAATCATTTTTGAAAAAAAGCGTGAGCCTCTGCGCGGCGGTGTGCATTGCCGTCTTTTTGAGCGACTGCGGATTATCCTCTTACGGGCTGAATGAATTTCTTGCGCGGGATTATGATGTGCGCCTACGGACGGAGACGCTTGAAAAACTTGTCGGCGATGCGCGTCCTACGCCCACGGGCAGCAAGTACAGCGTGCTCGTCTTGAGCGATGTGCACTTCGGTGCGGAGAAATTGCCGGGTAACGGTCCGCGTTTTGATGAAGCGTTTTTCAAGTGGCTTGATGCATATACGCCCAAACCCGCGTTTTGCGTAGGGCTCGGCGATATGGCGGAACACGGTTGGGAAGACGAATACCGCCGCTATTGGGAGTTTACGGTACAGTTGGAGGCGTGCGGTATTAAAACGTATAATGCGGTCGGTAATCACGACTTATACAATTCCGGATGGAAGCACTACCGAACCTATCAATTTCCGTATAAATCCTTCTATTATTTTGAAACGCCGAAGTTTTCGTGGTATTGCATCGATACGGCAAGCGGATCGCTGGGGGAGCTGCAAATGCGGCAGCTGAAAAAGCAAATGGAAGCCGATCCGAAGCATAAGATTGTGATGACGCATTTTCCGCTGTGGGCGAACGGGCATTTTTATTTTTCCCTGCAGGATTCGCTGGAACGCAACCGGCTCATTCATCTATTTGCCCGCAATAACGTCAAAGCAGTTTTAACGGGGCATACGCATAAGGAAACCGTTTCCGACTTCGGCAAATTTATGGAATACAATCATCCCGGCTACTTTGCGCGCGGCGGCTGGGGCGTCATTTCAATCGACGAAGAGGCAGGTACGGTCGAATCGCAAATCCTATACCTCGATGCCGGCCGCGCCCTAAGCGTCCGCTTCCCCCGCAGAGATTTGTGCTCGGATGAGGCTGGCGGGGTGATGGAATTTGGAAGGTAGAACGGATTTACCGCCAGTCTTGCGTTTGCCATGGGGTAAACTAATAAGTGCGTGAGTTTTGGGACGGCTGGACGGCGGCATACTTCGTTCGCGGGCGGCAGGGGCGGGAATGGGCAGAGGAAGAGATTTACGCAGTCGGGGTGTACGGCTCCCGCCGGACAAATGCCGTTATGTCGTGCAAGCTCCGTTCTTCGCCGCCTCTCCCATCCACAATTACCAACGAGTTTGTCGGGCGGTTATTGCTCCCCTTAAAAGCTTGAACGGTGCGCTGCCCTGCCACGTTTGCCCCACGGCAAAACTTGATGCAAACGGGGTATTCTCGCGGACAATATCTCCATTCTTCGATACCGCCCCATTCCGTAATTACCAACAAGTTTTCCACAGGAAAACTCGAGCGGACGGGAACTCCTCTATATCCGTCAAACTCCGTTTTCTGCCGTCCGCCCTGATCAGGGTATGCGCCCCGCTCGGATCAGAGTGTGCGCCTCGCCCGGATCAGGGTGTACGCCCCGCTCGGATCAGAGTATGCTCCTCTCTCGGATCGAGACGTTCGTTCCGGGCGGATCGAGGTGCGCGTCCGCCGCACCAACCTGCACGATGTCGCAGCATTCCCGTCCGCCGTTGCGTCCATACCGTCAAGGCTTGCGTTTGTAACGGGCGTTTTAATTCACTATAATTGCGGTATGAACGCTATTGAACTTGAAAAAGCCTACAATCCGAAAGATTTTGAAGAACGTA
>CAUTZW010000096.1:0-7376 GCA_963543045.1 uncultured Treponema sp. | reverse complement strand
TTCCTCCTCTCTTTTTCGGCAATTTTGGCACTGCTCTTTTATGATATCACTCCACATTTTTATATTACGTTCATACACGTCGGTTTTCTTCGTTTGCTGTGCTATAGAGCCTCTCGCAACAATCCTCTTGTGCCGATAATATTCGTCTTTCCTTGTCCGTGATGCTAGCTCACCTAATAAAAAAACGCCCTGCCGCTTTGGCAAGGCGTTTTCTTCCATAAAACTCAGTCTCTCCTACTTCCCGTCGTCTGCAACCTGTTTTACATTCCGTCCGTACAAGTCGGAGATGAAGGCTAAGTTTTCTGCGGTTTCCTTGGTGAGTGAGTTGTCTTTTATCCGCCATGCCCAGTTTGAGCCGAGCGTTGAGGGGGTGTTCATGCGCGCTTCTTTGCCGAGCGCGAGGATGTCCTGCATCGGGATGACGGCGTAATCGGCGGAGGAGGCGATTGCGGCACGGATGAGCGCGGCGCACAGTTCTTTATTGTCGGAGAGCGCGCGCGCTTCTTTTGCCGTCAGCTTTTTTCCAAACGCGTATTCTGCGGCGATTTGTACTGCCGAATCGTCCGCTTGGTCGAGCCAGCCCTGCATTGTGTCGTTGTCGTGCGTGCCGGTGTAGACGACGGACGACTGCGGGTACATGTGCGGCAAAAACGCGTTGACCATGCCGTCCCGTCCCGCTTCGGCGGGGTCAAAGGCGAATTGCAGCACTTTCATGCCGGGAAAGCCTGACTCGTCGCGCAGTTTTTTGACTCCGTCGGTGATGACGCCCAAATCTTCGGCGATAACCGGAATATCGCCGAGCGCTTTTTTAATCGCGTCGAACAGTTCAATGTTTGGCCCCGCAATCCACTTTCCGTTGACCGCAGTCTTTTCTCCGTACGGAATCGCCCAGTACGCTTCAAATCCGCGGAAATGGTCGATCCGAACGCAGTCAACGAGCGCAAGCATCCGCTCAATCCGCTTGATCCACCACGAATAATTGTCTTTTTTCAGCGCAGCCCAGTCGTAGAGCGGATTGCCCCACAGCTGCCCCGTCGCGCTGAAATAGTCGGGAGGCACGCCGGCAACGACGCGGGGAATGCCTTTTTCGTCCAACTGAAAGAATTGTTGATCCGCCCACACGTCGGCTGAGTCGGGAGCGACGAAAATCGGAATGTCGCCGATGAGCGAAATGCCCTTTTCGTTCGCGTATTTTTTGAGCGCAAACCACTGATCGGCAAAAAAGAATTGAATCGCTTTAATTTCTTCTATATTAGTGGTATGTTCCGCGTCCCAGCGGGAAACCGCCTCGGGATTGCAGGACGCAAGTTCCGAAGGCCAAAACGCATTCCACATTTGCGCCGTGCCGCTGATTCCCTGCTTGGCGGCTTCCGCGTCGTAATGCTGCTTAATGCTCGTAAAGTCCGCATAATTGTTGAGCCACGCCGCATTGTTGTTTTTGAACGCTTCGTAGGCTGCGCGGTCGGTATGTGAAGCGTTTTTCAAAAAGTGCGCCGCGCATTTGGAAAGCACGGGCATTTTCCACCAGACGACCGAACCGTAGTCCACCGCGCCCTCGCTTTTTATGTAATCGGGAGGAACGATATCGTCCGCCTTTGCCCAGCGTTTTTTGACGAGCGTGTCCAAGTCGATGAGCAAGGGATTTCCGGCAAAGGTCGAAAAAGAGGCGTACGGAGAGTCCCCATAGCCCGTCGGCCCAATCGGCAAAATCTGCCACAACGTTTGGTGCGCATCTTCGAGCCAATCGACAAAATCAAATGCCGCCTGCCCAAGCGTTCCAATTCCCGGCGTACCCGCAAAAGAAGTCGGGTGCATCAATATACCGCTGCTTCGTTTCAGTTTCATAGCCGTATTTTAATGGAGGAAAAACAAAAAGTAAACCTTTTTAATACATGAGTATGATGCAACGGAAGTGCAAATGACAAAGCGTAACCGGCATTGAAAGGGACGTGGCGCGTCCGATAATTGCGCTCCCCATAGAGAAGCGTTACGGGATTTTGTAAACGAACTGAACGTTGGCCGCTCGGCCTTTAGCTCCGTGCGCCCGCATGTTTTCCGGTGAGCGCAGCGGCAGCATTCGGCGACATCTTTATTTGAGGAATGCCAGCGGATTTACCGTTTTTCCCGATTTAAATACGGTAAAATGGAGGTGCGGGCCGGTACTCATGCCGGTATTCCCGACTTTGCCGATGCGCGTATTTGAATCGACGTGTGCGCCGCTCGTTACCAGCGTTGCGCTCAAATGTCCGTATAGGGTTTTGTACCCGGAATGATGGGTGATGATGATATAATTGCCGTAAATCGTGCTGAATCCGACGGTTGTTACCGTTCCGCTGAGCGAAGCGTAGACGCTCGTGCCCGTTGGCGCCGCCATATCGATGCCGCTGTGGAATGAACGTTTGCCGGTAAACGGCGAACTGCGCCAGCCGTAATAGGAAGAAAGGTAATAGCGTGCACGAAGCGGTTTTACGAACAAATCGCCGTTGATTTCTTGCTTGGTTACCCAATCAAGCTGTGCGTCCGGGACAAAGACCGCCGTGCCCGCTGCAAGACTGGCATCCTGCTTCAAGGCATTGACGCGCGCGCATTTTTCCGCGCTCACTTCGTATTTTTCCGCAATCGCATCGATTGTCTCTCCGCCGTTACGCACGGTGTAGAGGATGCCCGGTATTGATGGAATTTTAAGATACTTTCCGATTTGCAAAAGGCGAGATTGATGAATATCGTTGACGCTGATAATTGTATCCTGCGTTACATTGAACATATCGGCAATATGACCGATCATGTCTCCCTGTTTTACGCGGTACGTGTAATAATACAGACCGTCGCTCTTTCCGTCGTCAAAGACTGCCGACACCGCGTCGATAGAATCCGCTTCCGCATCGCCTTTCGGGACAAGAAATGCGTCGTCTTCTTTATTTTGCAGCGCCGCATTAAATTCCGCTTCATTGAATTCCGGCGCGCCGACCGTTTCAAGTCCGCCGACCCCTTTTTGGGGGTAAATCGACTTTGCGACGGCCAGAAAAATCCAAACTGCTGCCGTCCCCGCGCAAAATGCCGCCAGTGAATTGGCGGCAACTTTCTTCAACTTCGTATTGAAAACCATACCATATACATCCGTTACTTTCATAATACCACTCATTTTCTTATAGGTTTCAAATTTCTTCATCAATTTTACCTCTATTTACGAAAAATGCCAACAAGGTATGTCTCAAATGAGTTTGTTCTGCACGCTTTCGGTTTAAAAAACTTTGCGCTTTCAAAGAGTTCTTTCATTTTTTTGAGTAAATCCTGCTGTCCGCCGCCCTGAAAGATTTTCACCGTACAATTTCCGCCCGGATGCAAAACCGTCTCCGCATACCAAATCGCCATGTCCACCAGCTGCTCGGAACGCGCCGTATCGACCGTCCGGTTGCCCGATGTCGGAGGGGCCGCATCGCACACGACCAGATCATACGGGCCGCGCGCACGGATTTCTTCCCGTACCGCCGCATCGTTCAAATCGCCTTGTATAAATGTCAGGTTGTCGTCTTTGACACTTTGCGAAAGCGGATTTAAATCGCAGGCGACAACGCTTCCTTCCATCTTTTTTAAAAGATACGTCGTCCAACTTCCCGGAGAAGCGCCGAGATCAAGCGCCTTTCCCTTCTTTTTAATCAGGTTGAATTTCGAGGCAATTTCTTCGAGTTTGTATACTGATCGGGCAGGGTAGCCTTCCGCAAACGCTTTGCGCGACCAGTAATCGGGTTTTTCATATACATGAGACGGCATACTTTTTTATTTTCGGTGTTTTCGAAGGAAAAATATATGATTGATTGTCGGATGATTTTCGTGCCGATGGCACGGAGGAAAAGTGGATGAGCGCGGACGCAAATGCGCGCATTGAAATGCAGGCCTCCGCAAAAAAATCGCCCCTTGCCGGTGGAGCAAGGGGCGCGTGTCGTCGTATTTGACCTTCTGCATGCCGTGCAGTGGCGCGGGCGAACGGATTTACGCTTGTTTTACTAATTCAAGAATCTTATCTTTCGGAAGCGCGCCGGCCGACTGCTGCACCACTTTCCCGCCCTTAAATACTAAAAGGCTTGGAATACTCATGATGCCGAACTCCGCGGCAAGCTCCTGCTGGTCGTCGACGTTTATTTTGCAGAATTTGTATTCGCTATGCTCGTCTGCAAGCTCGTCGACCAGCGGGGATACCATGCGGCACGGCCCGCACCAATCCGCAAAAAAATCGACCAGAACCGGTACCGCGCTCTCCAAAACTTCCGCCTTAAAATTCTCTTTACCGCTAATTTTTAACGCGCCCATATCATCCTCCATAAATCTGTAAAAGTTTGCCCGCCGAACAGCAGCAAGACGACTGCTTCTCGCCGGGCATGGTACTAATATAAGAAAAAGCGGTTTCGACGTCTAGAAAAATTGAATGTATCACGTTTTTTGAACGGCGGGAAGCAGGGTGAGGTGCGATGTGAAATGCAATGTGCCGTACGGAAAGCCGCCATTCTGTGCTTTCGTCCGGATTTTGCGATCCGCAGCTTTCCGGCGTTGTTCTGCGGACAGAGCCCGCGACACGCAATCGCACAAGTAAAAGATGCCCAGCCTGCGGCCCGTATTTTCGTCCTTTCGAATGCAGGGTGGTATTTAGCGGCGCTGAGCGCCGAGATAGGCGACCGTCAGGCCGGTCAGCGGCCCTGCTTCATAATAGGCGAGCACTTCTTCATGAAAAAGTTTTTCGATCTTTTCCCGATAGGCGAGAATCTTTCCGACATAATTTAAAGTCATTTGCGGCGTGCTGTTTGAACGAACCCGCACCGTACCCGCGTTATACATGCACAATCCTGCAATTTCGTTGCCGGCAACGTTCATGCAGTAGCGCAGATGCGCCATGCCGTGCTTTGCGCTGATTGTCGGGTTAAAAAACTCCTCTTCGGTGAGCGACGGGAATGAGCGGTCATTCAGCTGAAATAAGCCGCGGTCAATCGAAGCGTTCGTGTTTCTATTTACCGCATTGACTTTATAGCGGCTTTCGACATACGCAAGCGCAAACGCAAGCGACGGAGAAACATCATTGCGGTCGGCCGCTTCCAAAATCGCCGTAGCGGTTTCCCGATTGCCCGTCACGTGCAGGTAAAACCATTCGACCGCCGGCCGGGAAGACGGCTCGCGATAGAGGGCAAGGGCGTTATCCGTTTTCGCCGACGCATTGGTAAGCGCGCCCGTTTCGTCGAAAAGCCCGTCGAAATGCGCCGTATTTTCATCGGTAAATTGGAAAGAAAGAGCTGCCTCCGAATCAACAACTTCTTGAATATCTTTTTCTACAGGAAGCGCAGTATGCACCGCAAGCGCCGCAGCCAAAATTGCGCTGCAGAAAAGAACCGATTTACAACATGTTACACCAAATTCATTGATACACGTATTAGACATAATCAAAATCTCCTTGTGCAGGGCACAAAAAAATCCGGATGCGGCAAAATAGCACATCTTTTCCGTTCGTACAAGAGCGGCGGTTTGACACGGAAGGGGGACAGGCTGCAAAGGCGTGGTGCGGTGCGGGGAATTTTTGTACTTTCTATAAAAGTCTGTGCGATTTACAAAGCGTATCGGTGTATGAAAGACCGAGTGAGCTCTATGGGGCCGCAGCGAGCGGTACAACTTGAGGCGGACGAAGATAGCCGAATCGAGAAACGGAAGTAGCCGTTGACCAGCGCGACAGACGGAAAAGAAGTTCGCTCAACCGGCAAGGCGAAAGGCAAACGTATTCACCGGAATAGTGCAAGTCAAGTTTATCGGCACGGCGCCGTCGCTAGACGCTTGATGCGATTTTACAAGGAAAATAGCTATATTTTCTTCACGGTTTGTAAATTGCATAGACTGGAATAGTCAAAATCACGATGATAACGGCATCTCTGATGCTGCAAAAATATCCGTCATATTCTCGTTCCGTTTCAAGCACTTCAAGTGCATCTTCCAGTGCTTCCCACCTCATACGGGCAGTGTATCATTTTATCAGCTTTTTAGATAGTCTGGCTAAAAATTGATTTCCGTGGATTATGTCCGTACTACATTTCCGATTTGTCAAAGTTGCGGTAAAATAGAAGTCCAAAAATTATCCTTCTAATCTCTGTTTTGCCGCCTTTACAGGCTTGTATTTCTTTACAATAAAATACTTTACTCCTAAAACTGCCATCCTACGCCAGATTCACTTCAGACTTGCTGTTTTCCATCTTTACGGAGAACATTGAAAATCTTTGGAGCACCGTAGCGTCTTTTGCTGCCGTAATAAACTTTCAGAATCTTTAAGTCTAGTCCATCGGTGCCGATTTGAATCTTTGTAATAAGTACTTTGATTCAAACTTAAAATTTTGCACATGACTTTAACCGGCTATAAATCCTTAAATTTATTTACGAATATAATTTTATTTTTTATTTTGTTCTGGCGAATATGGCTGTAGCTTTTTAGGAAATAGTGCCATTGCGCCTTTTCCATTTGTAGATTGTCTGTTCGACCAAGCTATATTCGTCGGCAAGTTCTATTACGGGTTGCCGGTTTCATAGAGCTCAATAATCTGCCTTTTGCCCCCTTCCGTGTAATGTTTGTTTTTAGCTTCCATGCTATATTCTTTTGTTTTAAAGATATTGTGTAGCTTTTTTTGAGTCCACTAAGTCATACTAACTTCAACTTGCCAGTTGCGGTAAGCGAGCGATATGCAGGTGAACTGGCTGCGGAGCTCATGTTTTTTGGTTGTACGCTGCTCCTTGTGGTGGGGTGCCTGCCTGCGGACTGCAGTGAGCGAGAAGTGTACAGATATAGCTAATTTTCTCAGAACCTGTTTAATGTCTATTATTATGCTATAATACAAGAATGAGAAAACAATATCCCAGCGACATAAGAAAAGAACAAATTGAGCATGTCCACCCCTTATTAGAAAGCGCCAGAAAAAGACCGCACCGAGAAAAGTAGATTTGTATGAAATATTTTGCGCCATACTGTATCTGCTCAAAAGCGGTTGCCAATGGCGTATGCTGCCGGAAGTTTTTCCCCAATGGAATACCGTCTACTATTATTTTAGCACATGGAACAAACCGTCGGATGGGTGCCCAAGCCTCTTACACCGGCGCTTTAAAAAATTAATTGGTGAGGTCCGTACAACACAGGAGCGGAAGTCCTGCAAGACGAGCTTTCTTATAGTCGATGCGCAGAGCGTTAGAAGCTGTTTAAGGTCTTCTTAGTAGAATAGTTACAAAAGTCAGAATCATAAAGTGTAGTGCAGTATTATGCTTTCTCTCGCAGTTTTTCCACAGTCTGCGCTGTTTTTCGAGCCATGCAAAGCTTCGTTCCACTATCCACCGTTTGGGAATTACTTTAAACGTATGTA
>CAUTZW010000095.1:0-7442 GCA_963543045.1 uncultured Treponema sp. | reverse complement strand
CCCCCCCCCCCCCCCCCCCCCGAATTTTATTTTTTCCTCTTTCTTAAATAATTATACGATAAAGAGATGCCCAGCTCTTATACCGAACACCACGGATAATTACTCCGCATTACATGAGCAAAAATCTTATTAGGCTGCATTTTGGTATGAATTATACAGGGAGGGCTATTTCGCAAGCGCTTAAAGCAATGAGAGGATGTTCCCGATCGCGGGAAGGGTTTGCAGAGAAAAAATGATTTTAATTAGACCGAGAGGTAGACACGCCCCCGCGGTACCTGTCATTGCGGCGCAAAAAAAAACAGGAATATTACACTTCCGCACAAATAAAACAATTTTTAAAACGGCAAAGCCTGCGCCGTCTTTGCTGCACTATTAACGGGCAGGCTTCTCTATTATTCATCCCACTGTACGTCGTCTTTGAGATTCTTTGCGCGTTTTGTTGCAGTCAGCGGATCTTCTTGCGTGGCAGGAACGGAAAGTTTTGTATCCATAGCTTTCGATGCAATCCGCACGGCGGTTCTAAAACCGTTTGCCGCCACAAGCGTTTCAATCGTTCCCTTTTTCATCGGTTTTACGGTAATTATTTCATCGCCGGATACCAGCGTTAAAGTCGAATTGATACCGGTATTGACGCTGACGGCCGCATCAATCGTCATGCCTTCCGTCAAATCTATCCATTTACCGTTTGCCGCTTCATAACTTGCTCTGCCGACAATGGTTTCTACCGTGTAAACTTTTTGTTCCGTCCATGCCAAAGCGCCTGCCAGAACCATCACAAAAATCAATGCACTTCTTTTCATAAGAGCCTCCGGAATCCTTTGTAATTCCAATCGTTATCGAAAAACATCGCATCCGATGTTTTCATTCACTCTGTATTGCCTAACCACATTTACCGGCACTGTATCACACGGACTCGATCGATACCAGTATTTTCCGCTTTTTTTCGCTTAAATCGTTACAAAAAAGTAAATTCCCAAACGCTCTTCTTGCATTCGGTACGGAAATCCGCTTTGCTTTTTATTTTATTCCGTGATATAAAACGCGCCATGAACGTATCCGGTTCCGTTGATTTGACGCGCGGGCCGATTCTGAAAGGAATCATGCGCTTTTTTATCCCATTTGTATTGGGAACATTCTTCCAGCAGCTTTACAACACGGTTGATGCGGTTGTTGTCGGCAATTATTTGGGAAAAGAAGCGTTGGCGGCAGTCGGCGGCGGAACGGCGGTTTATGTCAATCTTTTAGTGGGATTTTTTACCGGACTGTCTTCCGGCTCCTCAATTATCATTTCGCACTTTTACGGAGCGGGACGCGCAAAAGACCTGGAAAATGCCGTGCACACCGCAATATGGATTTCGCTTTTTATGGGCGCCATTATGACGGTCGTCGGAATCCTCTCCGCGCCGCTTGCGCTCCGCATCATCGGCACACCGGATTCCATCTTTGAAGCCAGCGCCGACTACCTCCGCATCTATTTTTCCGGCATCATCCCGATGTTCATCTATAATATGGGATCAGGCGTACTGCGCGCGGCCGGAGATTCCAAAAGCCCGTTCATCATTTTGGTAATCGGCGCCGCCGTCAACGTCGTGCTCGACCTGCTTTTTGTCAGCGCCTTCCGCTGGGGCGTCAGCGGAGCGGCGGCAGCAACGGCCGTCTGCCAAGTTGTTTGCGCTCTCATGATTTTCATACGTATGCGGATGGAGCGCACCTTCACCTTCCGCATACGGAGCATCCGCCCCTCCCCCCACATCCTCCACCGAATGATCAAACTCGGACTCCCGTCGGGCATCCAGTCGTCGCTGTATACGCTTTCCAATCTGCTCATTCAGTCGAATATCAATGCGTTCGGCACCGATGTCATTGCGGCATGGGCGGCATACGGGAGAATCGACGGCTTTTTTTGGATGACGAGCAGCTCGTTCGGCCAAGCGCTGACCACCTTTTCCGGCCAGAACTTCGGCGCGGGAACCGTTAAGCGGATAAAGCAAGGCAACCGGGAAGGCTTTATCCTGATGGAATGCACCGCCGTTGTGTTTGCCGTGCTGTTCAACCTGACCGGCCGACAGCTCTACGCGCTTTTTACGCAAGACGCCGCCGTTATCCGCGAAGGCATGGCGATTCTGCGCTACATGTCGCTCTTTTTTGTGCTCTACGTGCCGATTGAAGTCTTCTCCGGTTCCATTCACGGCGCCGGCGACGCATTCCGCCCCATGATTATCACCATGCTCGGCGTGTGCCTCCTCCGCATATTGTGGCTTTTTTTTGCCGTCCCGCTGAACCGAACCGTCATCATGGTCATTTCCTGCTATCCGGTCACCTGGGGAGTCACCTCCATCGCCTTCCTCTTTTACTACCGCTCCGGCAAGTGGCTCCTGCACAAACAAGACGAATAGCAAATCACTCGAAACTCCATTGCGATTTGCCCGTTTCAGGCTGTTTGCAAAAGCGCATGAGAGACAGGCTGCCGACATCAGTGCCGCCAATCCGCAGCAGCATGACCGAGTGGAATCTCTGCACATCCCACAAGTGCGAAAGCTCTGTGAGCGCGGCCGCAGGCGTTGCTGAGACGTGTACCGGATTGCCCGATGTATTGAGGGCGGTGTTAATTGTTTTATGCGTGTGCCCACGGCCACCCCGCCCGACAAGTTTGTGCGCCAGAAGTTCTTGCCGCACGCTCGGCCAGCACACTTAGACTATGCAGCCGTTGAACTGCATTCAGGAAAAAGCAAACGCATCCAACGCACCAATTTCCCGATAAGCAAGACGCGCGGGCAGCCACCACCCACGCAAACCTCACCGGACGAGACTACGCAACCCGCAGTGTTTGCCGCTCGGCGCAATCAGCTCATGCAGCCCGCTGAACTGGCTGCAGAAAAACAAACACATCCGCTCGCACTAGTTTCCCGATAAGCAAGACGCGCGGGCAGCCGCCGCCCACGCCCATCTCTCCCGACAAGGCTGTGCGACAGAAGTTCTTGCCGCACGCTCGACCGGTAACAAGCAGGCTGTACAGCCCCGCTGTACTTTCCGCCGACAAAGTAACGCATCCGCTCGCACCAGTTCCTAACAAGCAAGACGTGCGGGCAATCGCCCATACCCCCTCTCCCGACAGGCTGCGCACCCGCAGTGTTTGCCGCACACTCGGCCGGCACAAGCGGAGCGTACAGCCCGCTGAACTAGCTGCCGAAAAAGCAAACACATCCGCTCGCACCAGTTTCCCGATAAGCAAGACACGCGGACGGTCACACACGAACACCTCTCCCAACAAAGGCTGCGCGCAAGCAATGCTTGCCGCACGCTCGTCCGGCACAAGCAGGAGACCACCTCACCGGACGAGATTGCGCACCCGCAGCGTTTGCTGCATGGCGTTCGGCAGCAATCAGACCATGCAGTCCGCTCAAGTGGCTACTGGAAAAAAACAAACGCATCCGACGCACCGATTTCCCGACAAGCAAGACACGCGGGCGGACGCCGCTCTCACCACCACACCCGACAAGGCTGTGCGCCAACATCGTTTGCCGCACGCTGAACTTTCCGCCGAAAAAGTAAACGCATCCGCTCACACCGGTTTCCGATAAGCAAGACGCGCGAGCAATCGCCGCACGCTCGGCCGACGCAATCGTAGCGTACAGCCCCGCTGTACTTTCCACCAACAAAGTAACGCCTCCGCTCGCTCCGGTTTCCCGACAAGCAAGACGTGCGGGCAGTCACACATACCACCATACCCGACAGACTACGCGCCCATAACGTTTGCCGCTTGCTCGTCCGGCAACAATCAGACCGCGCAGCCCGTTGAACTGCCTGCCGAAAAAGCAAAGGCATCTGCTCGCACCCGTTCCTGATAAGCAAGACACACGGGCAGCTGCCGCACGCTCGGCCGACGCAATCAGACCGCGCAGCCCGCTGAACTGCCTGCCGCAAAAACAAACACATCCGCTCGCACCAGTTTTCCGACAAACAAGACACGCGGGCAGCCACACATACCACCACACCCGACAGGCTGCGCGCCCGCAGCATTTACCGCTCACTCGTCCGGCACAATCAAAGTCTACAACCCGCTGAAGTGTCTGCCGACAAAGCAAACGCATCCGCTCGCAGCACTTTCCTGACAAGCAAGACGCGCAGGCAGCCGCCGCTCACGCCTACCTCACCGGACGAGATTGCGCACCCGCAGCGTTTGCCGCTCGGTCGGCACACTCGGAGCGTACAGCCCGCTGTAGTTTCCGCCGAAAAACAAACGCATCCGACGCACCGATTTCCCGATAAGCAAGACACGCGGGCAGTCGCACACGGACACCTCTCCCGACAGGCTGCGCGCAAGCAATGCTTGCCGCACGCTCGACCGGCACAAGCGGGAGACCACCTCACCGGACGAGCGTGCGCGCCCGCAGCATTTGTCGCGTGCGCATTCGGCAACAAGCAGAGCGAGCAGCCCGTTGAAGTATCTACCGAAAAAGCAAACGCATCTGCACGCACCGGTTCTCGATAAGCAAGACACGCGGACAGCCGCCTCTCCCGACAAGGCTGTGCGCCAACATCGTTTGCCGCACGCTGAACTTTCCGCCGAAAAAACAAACGCATCTGCATGCACCGGTTCTCGATAAGCAAGACACGCGAGCAGCAGCCGCCCACGCAAACCTCACCGGACGAGACTTCGCACCCGCATCATTTGTCGCTTGCGCATTCGGCAGCAAGCAGACTGTGCAGCCCGCTGAACTGGCTGTCGGAAAAAGCAAACACATCCGCACGCACCAGTTCCTGATAAGCAAGACGCGCGGGCAGCCGCCCTCACCACCACACCCGACAAGGCTGTGCGCCAGAAGTTCTTGCTGCACGCTAGACTGGCAACAAGCGGGAGACCACCTCACCGGACGAGACTGCGCACCCGCATCATTTGTCGCGTGCGCAGTCGGCAACAAGCAGAGCGAGCAGCCCGCTGAACTGTCTGCCGAAAAAGCAAATGCATCCGCTCGCAGCAGTTTCCTAACAAGCAAGACACTCGGACGGTCACACACGGCCACCTTCAGCCGACAAGGCTGCGCGGTTCACCATGCCTCCCGCCCGCTATACAAATCCGAAGTTCCAGTGCCAAATCGGCGTAGCAAGTTTGTTTGAGAAGGGTTGGCGGCGCGAAAAATCGGGAAGCCAGCTGGTGTCGGTCGATAATTCTTGATAAAACAGAAAATCAAAATCGTAGGCATCGATTAAATCCCGTAAATCCGCATCTTCCTGTTGGTTGACCAAGCGGTTTTCGATGGCGCTGAGCGCTTTCTTCCTTTTTATAAGCTCCGCGCCGCTTTCGGCAAACGGAACGGGGGTGTATTGCGACATCAAAGAAATGTACGCCTTCCGATCGGCATGCGCTTTCAGCCACGACAGCGTTTCGGCGGTTTCAGCAAAATGGCCGGGTAAAAATAAGTGGCGGACAATGACTCCCTGCACGATTTTCTCTTTCGGCGTTCCCTTTGCAACGTGCGCGCCCTCTCCGTCGGTATAGTCACGGGCAGCGGGAACGGTTTTCGTTTGCAGCGGGAAGTTCCGGATCATCCAAAGAATTGCATCAGTCGCAGCGGCAGGATAGTTTTCCGCATCGAAGAGCGTTGCCGAAAGCGCACGGCTGAGCGTTTTCAAGTCCGGCAGCCAGATTTTTACGCAGTCCTGCAAAAGCTCCAGCGTGTCGACCCGTTCGTAGGCGGAACTGTTCCAGCAAAAGGGAATTGCGCAGCCTGCATTTTGAGCGGCGCGAATAAAATCCGCCAGACGAGGAATGACGTGGCTTCCCGTAACCAGATTGATGTTTTCCGCGCCGGCATCCTGCAAGCGCAGACAGATTTCCGTAAATTCATCCTGCCGAACCGCCCGCCCCATTCCGCGCTGGGAGATTTGATAATTTTGGCAAAAGGCGCAGCGGAGCGTGCAGCCCGTAAAAAAGATCGTGCCGCTTCCGTTGTGGACGGTAACCGGCGGCTCTTCACCGAAGTGCAGGCAGGCAAGCGCAATGCGGATGTCTTCCGATTCGCAGCAAAAGCCTCCGGAGCCCGCAACTCTGTTTGCAGCGCAGCGCCGCGGGCATTGCGCACAGGCGGCGTACCGGTTTATTGGAGCGGCAGCCATTTAGCGGACGGCGTTTTTGCTCACCAGCACGGCCATAAGGCTTTGCAGGATTTCGATCGGCATTTCATCCGCGTTGCAATTCACAATATCCGAAAGTTCCTGCCAGTCCGCATCGGAAAGCGCGGCACAATCTTCCTCCGAGCCTTCCAAAAATGCAAGCAGCGCACCGAGGATGCCGATGTTCTCTTGCAATGTCGAAAGCTCGCCGCTCGCCGCAGCGTCGATATACGTCGTTTTCCAGTAATCCGCCGCAGCCGACGCAAGCGCCGCCGGAACGGTTGAAGCGCAGTCATGCTCAAAAAGCCGCACTGCATCCGCAGAGGCCTCTTGCAAGCCGTAGTTTTCGCCGCCTGCCGCGCGGCCGTTTTTTATTGCCCGCTCAATATTTGAATAAAATCTCTGTACGTTTGTCATGTCGCCATCCTAGCATAAAAAGAGCGGAAAAGAAAGGAGCGCGCAATTGGAAAGAGGCGAGAGAAACCGAAACAGCGGCGACGGAGCGATCAGAAAGTTGTTATGATTTTCATTTGAAGGAATGAATAGTTATGCGCCGGATTACGGAAGAAGACTACATTCAATTTTCTTGGAGATGAGGGGACTTGAACCCCTTACCCCTTGCATGCCATGCAAGTGCTCTAGCCAGATGAGCTACACCCCCATATATATTGACGAGTGTAGCAAAAATCATTTGGGACTGTCAACCGGGCACGGAAATCAATTTTCAGTTTATCTCTATTTCTTATCCGTTTATAAATCAAGATTTTTGTACTTTTATGGCTTTGAAGGTTGGGAAAGCGTAAAAATATTCAGAAAAAGATAATTTTTTCTGAATATTGGCCACAGTAATTATGCAAGATCAATGACTTTTTTCAAAAATTGATTTCCGTGTCAACCGGGTGTGAAAGACAAAACACAGAAATCAATTTTTGCCTCATACGGTTAATAACTCGTACGGGTTCATGAGAGCGCGGAACATAATGTTGTTCAAAGGCAGCTTTGACCCTGCTTCCCGCTTATATATGCGGATGAGGTTGAGCGCTGTTTTACGCAGCATATTCAAATTCTGCTGTATGTTTTTACTCTGGATTCTGCATCTATCCTCATCAAAGAGCACATCCAAAAGCCTGTGCATCGATTTTACCGACCATGTGAGTTCTTGCATGGTGAAGCAGTGCCTCTGCTGTCAACCTTTTACTTGAAATATAATAATGCCATTCATCCGTCACTCCTTTACTCGTCTCAAATCGCGTATGCACTGCACCGATACATTTAAGAGCCGACCATTCTCGGCCGCCGGGTTGTCGACTGATATCACCGCTCGTGTA
>CAUTZW010000094.1:0-7925 GCA_963543045.1 uncultured Treponema sp. | reverse complement strand
AAAAATGTTGATATTTTTTTTTTTCCCCCCCCCCCCCCCCCCCCCTAACTTTTTTCCTTCATCCAGAATTCCGTAAGCCGCTTTACAGGCTTCTTTTCTCAAACGGTTGTGCGCGCAGCCGGTATCTCCGTGCGTTCCGTCTTTTGCGGCATCGCTGTCCGCTTGCGGCAACGGCCATTCGCGCGCCGCCTCCCCTCATGCGACGCTCAAAAACCATGCCGGAGGGCAAGAACTTCAAAAATAATTTTCTAAGGAGACTTTAATGACATCAACGAAACGTTTTTCTATCAAAAATAAGCTGTTGGTTATCTTCGGCCTGCTCGTGCTCTCAGCGACTACCCTGCTCGGCGTTCTTGCTACGCGCATCGCCCGCAAAGCCGTAACCGAAAAGGTCGAAGCCCACCTCACCGATAAAGCTGCCGACATTGCCGGAATTATCGACGGGCGCATCAACGCTTTTTGGCAATTCCTTGAAGGCATTGCGCGTATGCCGATGCTGAACGACTCCTCCATTCCGAATGCGGAAAAAGTCAAACTGCTGCAAAAGGAGGCGACATTCAATTCGGCCATTCAGGAATTGGATTTCAGCGATCTTGACGGCACCTGCCATAGCCTTGACGGGGATGTGCAGATCGGCGACCGCGAGTGGTTTCAAACGGCCCGGAACGGAAAACCGTTTATTTCCGAACCGATTCTTTCAAGGACGTCGCAAAAACTCATCCAAGCTATTTCCGTTCCCATCTACGATAATAACCGGCAAATTGTCGGTGTGCTGAGCGCCGATATTAACGGCCTCTGGCTTTCTGAGCAGATTAAAGACCTCACCGTCGGGCAAACCGGCTATGCGTTCATTCTCGGAAAATCGGGAACGAACATCGCTCACAAAAGCGCCAGTTTGGTGGAAGAGCAGCGGAACGTAATCGAAAGCTCCAAATCGGACGCTTCGCTGCGCTCCATTGCGGAATTTGAAAAAGTTGCGATGGGAAATATTAGCGCGTCGGTCGGTTTTTATGATTACAAGGGCAGCAGCAAAATCGCCTCCTATGCGCGCCTCAAAACAACCGGTTGGAGTATTATAATCGCCGCGCCGGTTAACGAGTTCATGGGAACAGTAAACACATTGCGCACCTCGCTTTTGACCATCGGCATCATCATCCTCATTGTCGCGCTCGTCGTTGTGTACCTAACTGCCCGCCAAATCGTGCAGCCGATTCAGACGACCGTTGACGCGCTGCAAGGCATTGCGCAGGGCGAAGGCGACCTGACCGTGCGCCTGCCGATACACGGAAACGACGAAATCACTTCCCTTTCCGAGTATTTCAACCAGACGATTGCAAAGATCGGCAGCGCGATAAAGTCCGTCGACGACAACTCCGGCGTGATGCAATCGATCGGCGACGAGCTTTCGAGCAACATGACCGAGACCGCGAGCGCACTGAATGAGATTTCCGCCAACATCGAGGGCGTGAAGGAGCAAGCGATGACGCAGGCGGCGAGCGTTACGGAGACTGCTGGCACCGTCGCAAAGATTATCCAAACGATCGAGAACCTCAACGGCAGCATCGAAAGTCAGTCGGCGAGCGTTGTGCAGTCTTCCGCCTCCGTCGAGGAAATGGTCGCGAACATCGCCTCCATCACGCAGTCTTTGGAAAAAAGCGACAACATGGTAAAGATGCTCGCCACCGCCACGTCCGAAGGCAAGACGACGCTCCAAACATCGAACGCCGTCACGCAGAAAATCGCCGAAGCCTCCGGAGGCCTGCTCGAAGCGAGCTCCGTTATCCAAAACATCGCGAGCCAGACGAACCTCCTCGCCATGAACGCCGCCATCGAAGCCGCGCACGCAGGCGAGGCCGGCAAGGGCTTCGCCGTCGTCGCCGATGAAATCCGGAAGCTGGCAGAAGAATCGTCCGCGCAAGGAAAAGCCATCACCGACACGCTGAAGAAGCTCAGCGACGAGATTGCCGGCCTTTCCGCCTCCTCCAAAACCGTCGAAGAAAAGTTCAACGCCATCTTCCAGCTCTCCGAAAACGTCCGCGGCATGAGCGCAGAGCTTACGTCGGCCATGAAGGAGCAAGAAAACGGCAGCCGCGAAGTCTTGGCGGCCATCAAAACCATCAGCTCCGTCACCGCCGAAGTGAAAAACGGCTCCGAAGAAATGCTCACCGGCGGCAAAGGCGTCGCCCAAGAAATGCAAAAACTCGACCGCCTCACCGCAGAAATCAAAGATTCCATGAATGAAATGAGTGCGGGCGTCACGCAAATCAACAACGCCGTGCAAGAGGTGAATGAGCTCGCGCGGAAGAATAAGGATAGCATTGAAGGACTTGCCGGGGAGGTGCGGAAATTCAAAGTATGAGGCAGGCGGAGAAACGAGCACTTACATGATGGAGGGCTCGGCTAGCAACAAGTTTGCCTCCGGCAAACTTGGGCAGGCTGCTCGGCCGGTATTTGTTTCACGGCAAATAATAGCAGCCTGCACCTCTAGCCTGTTTTGCCTAGTGGCAAAACAGGAGACGGACGGCCGACCAATTTAAGTTTGTAAAATACAATTTCCCCGTCCGCCCAAACTCGGGCAGGCTGCAAGACCGAGTATCTGTTTCACGGCAAATAACAGCAGCCTGCAACTTCCGTTGTCTCTGTCGCGCTATTTCGGTATTATTGCGCCCATGAACATGGAAGCGTTTATTTTAGGATGCGGCGGAATGATGCCGCTGCCGTACCGTCATTTGACGTCGGTGCTGCTGAGGCGGGACGGAGAGCTTTTTCTTTTTGACGGCGGGGAAGGCACGCAGGTTTCGTTGCGCAGGCTCAATCTTAAATGGAAGAAAATAAATGCAATCTTTGTGTCGCATACCCATGCCGATCACGTCACGGGCTTACCGGGTATTTTGATGCTGTCGGCGCAGGTGGAACGCTCGGAGCCGCTGTATATTTACGGGCCGCCGAAGATTGCCGAATATATCGAAACGAGCCGCGCCGTACTCGACATGTACATCAATTATCCGATTGTCGTAAAAGAAATTACTGCGCCGTGCGTCGTGCATTCAGGCGACGGCTACTACATCCGCGCCTTTCCGCTCGCTCATACCAAAACCTGTGTCGGCTATACGCTTGAAGAGCTTGACCGGCCGGGCGAATTCAATCCCGACAAGGCGAAGGCGCTCAACGTTCCGTGCGGCCCGCTGTGGTCGCTTCTGCAAAAGGGGCAGGCAGTAACGGCGGCGGACGGAGCGGAAGTTAGACCCGAACAGGTGCTCGGCCCCAAGCGCAGCGGGCGGAAATTCAGTTTTGTAACGGATACGCTCTACCTCAAGTCGATTGCGCAGGAAGTGATGGGTTCCGACCTGCTCGTTTGCGAAGGAATGTTTGAAGACGAACTTATCGATCAGGCGAAGGAAAAAAAGCACATGACCGCATCGCAGGCGGCAATGATCGCGCGTGATTCGCATTCCAAACGGATGTATATGATTCACTACAGCCCGCGCTATACCGATCGGGAATTGACGAAGCTGCTCGATCAGGCGCGGCGCATCTTTCCGGATGCCGAACTTTCGCACGACCGGCTAAACATTCAGATTCCCTACGAAGATTAACAATCCGCATGATCGAACTGCAGTGCTTTTCAAAGGCATACGGCATCGCGCGCGAACGCTTTGCCGTACGCGATGTATCGCTGACGGCTCCGGACGGAGAAATTACCGGTTTAATCGGCAGAAACGGCGCGGGGAAAACGACCGTACTCAATGCCGTCTCCGCCCTCCATTACGCCTCCTCCGGCACGGTGCGCGTCGATTCGCTTAACCCCGAAGAAGAAGCGGAAGCGCTTTTCCGCGCGATAGGCTTTGTTCCCGAATACGACCGGCTTCCGGCCTCTTTAACGGCGGGCGAATTCCTTGACGGCGTCGCCATGCTGCACGGACTTTCCGGCGAGCGCAAAAAAGCCGCTTTTTTTCAAACCGTACGGGACTGCGCGCTGTCGGACGTGCTGCAAAAAAAAATAGCGGCGCTTTCCAAAGGCTTTCGGCGGCGTCTTTCTTTTGCCGCCTCCCTCATTCATAATCCGAAAAATCTCATCCTTGACGAACCGTTTTCAGGCCTCGACCCGGCGCAGACGGCGCATTTTCGTTCTCTCATTAAAAATGCCGCTTCGGATCGGGCGGTGCTCCTTTCGACGCATAGCTTACCGGAAGCGGCCGCGCTCTGCTCAAAAATCTATATTCTTGCCGACGGAAGCGTTGCGGCGGAGGGAACGGCCGAAGCGCTTACTGCACAGTACGGTGTCTCTTCGCTTGAAGAAGCGTTCGTAAAAATTACTGGAGATGCACACCGATCGTCATGAAGAGCGCCTTTCTTTCGTATGTCGCCTACCGCTTGTACCGCACGGCGGTCAGTCCGCTTTTTTACGCGGCGGCATTGGCATTCCATCTGTTTTGCGCGGCGGAGTTTTTTATTTTCGGCAGCGCTTTCAGCGGAAATGGCGGCGCAATGGCCGCATTTTTTGCACTCGTTCCGAGCGCCTGTCTGTTCGTCATGCCGCTTTTGTGCCTCCGCCCCAAAGAAGATGAGCGGCTCTGCCCGCTTTCTGCGGCAAAACGCATCGGCGCGCGCGTTACGGCAGCTCTTACGGCATTTTGCGCGCTCTTTATTCCGTCGGCCGGAGCTGCAGCTCTTTCCCTTTCTCTGTTTTCCGTGCTCAACGCAGCCGAAGTCTTTTCCGGCTCGCTCATCGTCATCCTCTATGCGCTTGCAGCCGCTTCCGTCTGCACGGCGATCGGCGAAACGATTGGAAAACCGTCGGGGGCGTTTTTTCTTTCCGTCTGTGCGCTGTTCGCCATGAGCGGAAAGCTTACGGGCGCGCTTTTCGGCGCACATGCGCAGAGCGTGCGCTTTTACCGGCATTTTTTAAGCGCGGCCGAAGGCATCATCGACACGCGGAGCCTCTTGTACTATCCGATTCTTTCTGCGGCCGTTTTGTGCGCGGCCGTTTTAATCGTTGAGTGGAAAAAGGGACGGAAGATCAAACCGCCGCGCATCGCGCTGTACGCCGCGTGCTTGGCACTCGCCTTTATCGACGCGGAACGGCTCTTCTTCCGTGCAGACCTCTCCGGCCGCCTTTCGCTTTCCGCCTACAGTCGGCAGCTTTTGGCCGAAGCTCCGGAGCCGGTCGTCATTCGCTACTACCGGAACCGGGCACTTACGGAAGTTTTTCCCGCTGCGGCCGATATCCGCGATTATCTTTTGGAATTTGCCGTACACGATGTCAGCGTGCAGCTTTTTGATGCCGATGCGTATGCAGAGCTCCTAAAAGGCTACGGCATCGAACCGTATCAAGCGCCGCGCGCCGGCAATGCGGGCAAAACGGAGCTTACGGATGTGTATTCGGCCATCGTTGTCGAATACGGCGGCGCGTGGGATGCCGCTCCGCTCGTGCTGTCGGCGCAAAGCGTGGAGTATGAGGTGATGCGGCGGCTTTCGGCTCTGATGTCCGGTGCAGTTCGGAGCGTAAACCTCGTTTCGGGAAACGGTATGGATTTTTCCGACGGCTACCGCTCTGTGAGCGCGTATCTGAATGAGTTGGGATTTTCGTGCCGCGAAACGGAAATGGGAGAAGGCGCGCTCTTTGAGCGGCTGAAGGCGGGCGGGAACGTTACGGCGGTGCTCGGCTCGGATAAGATTACCGAAGCGCAGGCGGCCGCACTTGAAGCGTATATTTTTGACGGCGGAAACGTCTTTTTTGCCGCAAGTCCGTTCAGCGCCGATCTCCATACGTGGAATATCAGTGCGCAGGATTCCCAGCCGCTCATCGATATGCTGACGTCTTACGGGTTCGGTTTTTCAGACAGCCTCATTGCCGACACGCAGTGCGCCCGTATTGAGCTTACGGAAGGCGGCGGCGAAACGGCCGGAGAGCGGCGGCGCAGCGAGCTTTTCAACTATCCGTTTTGGATACAGCCCCTCGATGCCGACGGGAACGGAGTAACGCTCTTTTGGCCTTCGGCAGTTGAAGCGCTTACGAGCACAGTACGGCCGCTCCTGTTTACGAGCGCATCGTCATGGCTTGTGCGCGCCGCGCACGAGGGCGAAAGCCTTTTTCAAACCAATCCCCTCGAGAGGGAAACAGTTTATGCGGAAAACGGAACGCGCGCGAGGCGGGGGGCGGCTTTTTTGCTTGAAGGCGGCGTCAGCGGCTTTTATCAGCGCGGAGAGCGGAAGCATACCCAAATCGTTTTGGTGCCCGACCAATATTTTGCAGATGCGACGCTCTTAGATTATACGGGCGGCGACTACAGCGCATATAAAAACATGCACTTTCTTGCCGAACAGCTTTTGCGCTTGGGCGGAGAGCCTGAGCTTGCTTCCCTCTTAAAAAAATCCCTCCGGAATGCGCAAAGCGCGTTTTATAAAACGCCCGACGAAGCGTCGTTTTTAGCGGCGCGGAAAAAAGCGCTCTTGTTGCTGTTTGTGTGTGCGCCGGCAGGAATTCTTTTGCTCCGCTTCTGTGCGTACGTGTTGCAACGCCGGTACATTCAGCGTTTGGCGCAATGCGGAGGCGATAATGGATAAAAAAGAGCGCGCCGTTTGGTTTTTAGCGGCGCTATTAGTTCTCCTGTTTGTCCTTTCACTGCTTCCGAATGCAAAAAAAGGCAGCTTAAAGGCCGAAAACACCGTCATTTTGAATCCGCATGAAAAAGAGCGGCTTACGGAGCTTTCCCTGACCTGCGGCAACGAGGCGGTGCGTTTTTTTAAGACGGAAGATATGTGGGCGGCGGAAGCGGGGGCGTCCGTTTTTCCCTGTAATCATGAAAGGCTCAGCGCATTCATCGAGCAGCTTACCAAAACGCGGAAGCAATACCGCTTTTCCGGGCGCGCGGCCCCTGTGAGCGACTACACGAACGGCGGAAAGGATCTTTGCACGCTTTCTTGGATACTCGAAGGCTGCGGGAAGACGTATTCGCTGTACATCGGCAAAAGCGATTTTTCAAAAACGGTACGCTTTGTCAGCACAGACGGAAAGAACATAAAAAAGCTTGCAGTCGACTTTGATAACTATCTGAATGCATCGGCGCGCTTTTGGTGCGACCCGTATATCATTCCGCATAGCCTTTTTAAAAAGAGCGCTGCGGCTGACGGCATCCGCAGCATCGCAGGAGAGACCGCTGGAAAGAAAACGATCTTGAGAGCCGGAACGAGGGATTTCGACGAGGCAGCCGGCCGGCTTGTATCTCTCCGGCACGGCGGCCTCACGGATCTTTCACTGCCCCCCGATGGTGCGCCCGCATTCCGCATTGCCGTCCGCTTTACCGACGGCGCCATTTGTACGTTTTCGCTGAGTGCATACGGTTCGTCCGACTATCTTATTACATACGATTTACCCGCCCCATTCCGATACGCCGCTATCGTAAGCAGCTGGACAGTAGCGGAGGGGATCGATTTTATCCGGTAGATAAGGGTCTGGCCTGCTGAATCTTTTAGCGCCCACCCTATCTCGCTTGCACGTTTGCCGAATGGCAAACGTGAGGCGGACGGTCGACACCGTAAAAACTGTCACATAAAATTATTCCGTCCGCCCCGTCCCGCTCCGGTTTGCATAAAGCAAACCGGCTAGAGGACACGAGAAAGCGGAACCCCCTGCGCCTTCGGCGCGGAGGGTTCTTGTTTTTTATACGCCGTTTCGTCCGGCAAAGGAACCGGAACGCCCGCGTGCCGGTTTTCCTGCTCACCCGCTACTACGATAATACTTGCCCGTTTTCCGTCAAGAAAACGGGAAGCGTGCGGACGGGCTGCTGAATCCTTTCGTACCCATCCATCCCGCACGCCCGCGGAAGGTCGGCCAGTTGAATTTGTACGGTAAAGTACTCCCGTCCGCCGTCGAAGCATAATTCGACAGTACGTCGAAGCATAATTCGACAGTACGTCGAAGC
>CAUTZW010000093.1:0-7936 GCA_963543045.1 uncultured Treponema sp. | reverse complement strand
CGGTGCTCGGTGCTCGGTGCTCGGTGCTCGGTGCTCGGTGCTCGGTGCTCGGTGCATACCTATTTTCTTCATAATATTCCGGCTTTCTCTATAAAACTTTTACGCTTTTTATGTTTGCTCGTTTTTGGAGCGTTTTGTGCGGAGCTTTTCGCGCAATCGGTAAAGCTGCCGTATTCTATTACCGGCATTGCCGTCGATTCGGACGGCGCGCTGTTCGCTGCGGCTGGTAAAAAATCCGTCGTCGTCTTTGACGCATCTTCCTTTGAACGGCGCGTCGCGTTTTCCGAAAAGGACGTTGCCGATAGTCTTTTTTCCAAAGTTTCGGCGCAAGACGTGTTCATCACTATGACGAATGCGGGCGCATTCCGCCTGCACGACTTGGAATCGGACTCTATAATGGAAGAATATTCGCCGACGGACTATGCGGGCGGAAAAAAAATCCGCTGCAGCGCGTTCAGCCGGAACTACATTGCCGCCGCATTTTCCGATTATTCCATCGAGATTTCTTTTAAGCTGCACAGCAAAGAGACCAGCACAACCCGAACGCTCAACCGAACATACGGCTCCCGTTTATGCGCTTGCGTTCAGCGCGGACGAAAAATATCTTGCGTCCGTTTCAAAAGACGGCAGCGCATACATCTGGGACACGACGCATGACGAGCCGCCTGTGCGCATTGAGGGCGCTTACGTCAAATCGAAGGTTCCAGTTTGTTTTACGGCGGACAGCGCGAACGTCTTGTGCGCCGACGGCCCTGATTCGTTTGCAGCGTACCGTTTGACGGGCGAGCGCACGGCGCGGATCGAAACAGGACGGAAAATTACCGCGCTCCGTGCGCTTACCGATCCTGATACGGTTGCCGTCCTGCACGGCGATGCGGAAATTACCGTCTATCGGCTGAGCCTTGCGCAAACGGTTGACGTGATTACGCTGCCGCCAAAGGAAAGATCGCGCATTACCGCGTTTGCGTTCGCTCCGAACGACGATTCGGTCTTCGTCGGCTGTAAAAACGGCGCGGTCTATCGCATTTTCCCGCCGTCAAAAAGCGAATCCGAAGCAAATGCGACGGGGAGCGAAACAATTGCTCCTCCATTCTCTTCCGGCGGAACTGCGGCGCACGGCAAATTGCGCGTTTCAAAAAACGGTTTTCTCAACATTGGAGCGGTTGCAGGATTTTTTCCTGCGGAAACCATCGGCTACCGCTTTCCGTTCGGCGGGGAAGTTGCATACCGCACGCACGCGCTAACGCCGCCGGCGTACGAAGGCATCGGGCTCCGTGCGCTTATTGCCCTTCCCGAACGCACATTCCCCATACGCTACGAGGATTTTGACGGCAATCCGATTGCGCCGCCGGCTTTGTGCGCGGCGGAGTTGTACCTTCCGGCCGGCATTGAAGTTGCGCTCGGCAAAACGGATGCAATCGTCTTGTTTGAAGAATGCGCGTTGACCGGCAGGCTGAGCGCGCTTGTCAATCCGGGCGTAGCTGCGTCGAAGTCATTTTTTTCATTCGGCGGACGCATTGCAACCGGCATCGCAATCAAAGGCGTATCTCTCGGCGTTGCGGTGAATTACGATTCCATTTGGCAATTTTTTCCGGAGCTGACAGTCGGCGGCCGGATCAATTTTAAGACGGAGAGAAAACGGAAATGAAGATGCGTTTGATTTTACCGGCGGTTTTAGGCGCGGCTGCGCTGTGCGCTTCGTGCAATTCGGCACAGGATATCCTCGACGATTACAACAGCCGCTTTATAAAAGTCCCCGTTTTGGAAACGGACAATTTTGACGAAACAAAAGCTGCAGAAATGCTTTCCGACTTATATAAAGTGAGCGTTGAAAATATGTTCATCCTGACGGCTCCCGCAGGCTGCGACGAATACCGGTGGCGCATTACCGACCTTGGCGGAAAGACGGCGCGCATTGCCGAACAGCGCGGGCAAATGTTCCGCGTGTATTTGCCGACGACGGATTTGTACGCAGCCGTTTACCGCGCGGAAGGCAAGAGCCGCCTGTATGAAGTAACGCTGACGGTGCGCATAGGCGGCAAAAGCTATTCCGATTCGGCGACGCTGGTTTTGTATGGAACAGAGTAACTTCTGTTTTTATAAATATTTTCTCATGGAGGCTTGTATGAGATTAAAAACTTTTCTTACAACCGCGGCGGCGGCCGTTACGCTGCTGCTTGCCAGTTGCTCAAACGTTACCACCGATGCCGGTCGCATTCCCGATGCGGGCGCGGCCGAACGCACGATTGTGTTTTCCGTCGAAAATATTCCGACGGATTACGATGCGATGATCCGCGCGGCGCAGACCGACGCTTCGCGGGAGCTTTTCAGCATTTTGCCGAACCAACCGTTTGTGCCCAATTCTCCGCACTTGGTCTTTATGCTGCAAGGAAAGGCAAACAACGGCGCATCGTTGCCTAATACGGTCATTACTTTAACAGGCGCTGCTCCTTACACCTTTAAGCAGAACCTTCAGGCTGCCTTGTGGGATTTGACGCTGACAGCATATAAAGCAGCGTCTGCAGGTACGGCAGACCCGAATCAGCCGGTTTTGCGCGGTCATTGTACGGCCGACTTAGCAAACGGGAGCGCACAGGTAACGTTCAATATGTCTACCAGAAATCTGACAACGCCGGGAACTGTCAAAATAACCGGCGACGTAAAAGATCCTGACGGCATCTGCAAGCATTATGAAATCGGCATTTATCATGCGAATACGGGCAAATTGGTTGAAAAGTATACAAAACCGACAGGCGGCACAGAGAATACGCATGCAAAGCAGGACTATGACGCGGCGCCAAGCGGCGGTCAGTTTGATTTTCATTACGGTGATGACAGTCTGCCGACGCCTGACCCAAAAGTTACGCTGAACGCCGGCGCATACGAGTTCCGCATGATTTTTTATAAGGGAACTGCGACGCATTGGATTCCGATCGGTTCGTACAGCGATATAATCGTGGTCAATCCCTGAAACGATTTGGTGCAGACGCTCCATATCGGCGATGTGATGAACAAAAAGCCGACGGCGCCGGAAGATTTGCGCGCCTATTTGGTAGACGGCACGGAAGACACGGAAGGCCGCTATTATCAGGTAAAGCTGACGTGGAAAAAAGCGAAGTTTGAAACCAATTATGAAGTGGAGCTTACGACATACACGGATGACGGAACGATAGCAAATCCGCCAAAGGAAGTGTACGGATTTAAGGAGACGATGGACGCTTCGACAGCGAAAGAATGGGGCGATTCTCCGGTTCGCTATGCAGGCTCTCTGGGCTGGGCTACCGAAGAATGCACGCTCAAGCTGGAACTCGGCAAAGTGTACGAAGTCCAAGTCCGCGCACGCAACTATATCGGCGAAAGCCCATGGTGCGCTCGGGTTGTGACTGCGGTACCGTCTCCGGGAACTCCGCCGACCGGCTGCACGTTATTTGCGACGTCGGGAAAACACATTAACCGCCTCCGCATTAAATACGATTTAAATGGCGGCGAGCTTACGCTCAATCCGGCTCCGACCCCATCGCCAACGATGCCGATAAAAAATCAGTATATTGCGTACGATTCTTACGACAGCGCCGCGCCAAAGACTCTTTTAGCGATCGATACGGGTACTTCGCCATCCGGTAATACTTTGACCAAACCGGTTGGTACGCCGTCGGCTCCTCCGCTCAACTTTATCAAATGGCTTGATTCGAATACAGGCATTGCCGCTGCCACAACATACACATATAAAAATGTATACGTAACGGCAGACTTTGGAGCAGGGCTTGAAGGAACGGTAACGGTACCAACGCTGACGGATATGCCGTCCAATGCGGTTACCATTAAATATGCCGATAATACGGGCACGCATGGGGGAACCTCAACGGCTAATACAACCGGCCATCACGAGATTCCGAAGTATGTTGCCGCGAACACAGTAACGTGGATTACGGTTGAGTTTGCTTCGCTTTCTCCGCCTCCGACAGACACATATTCCGACATGGAATGCTCGATTTATTTTGCAAACGGCTCCGGCGCGTACAGCAAAATCGATCTGACGCCGGCAGCGGACGGAAAAAGCTGTACATTTTCGACCGGCTTATATGCGCCGCAGACCTTTACGCTCAGCGTTAAGGCAAAAAACCAACACGGCGCAACATTAGGCAAAACCTACTTAATCGATTTGTACTAAGCGGACGGGCGGACGGCAGGTATTTTTTCGTAGACTGAATACTTTGTCGGGCCGTCCGGCCCAGTTTGCGGAAGCAAACTGGGAGCTGTACGCGAACCTTGACGGACGGAGGAGATTTTATCCCGCCGTCCGTTTTTTTCGGCGGGCAGCGGGCGGCAGGTATTCTTTCGTGGAGTGAATACTTTGCCGAGCCGAGCGGACGGCGGATACGTCTTCGTACGATGAATACTTTATCGTGCCGTCCGGCACACTTTGCGGGAGCAAACTGGGAGCTGTACGCGATCAACGGCCGGAGGAGATTTTATCTCGCCGTCCGTTTTTTTCGGCGGGCGGCGGACGGCAGATAATTTTGCGTACGTTGAATATTTTGTCGGGCCGTCCGGCACAGGTTGCAGAAGCAAACTGGGGGCTGTACGCGAACCTTGACGGACGGCAGATAGTTTTGCGTACGTCGAATACTTTATCGGGCCGTCCGGCACAGGTTGCGGAAGCAAACTGGGGGCAGTACGCGAACGTTGACGGGCGGCGGAGATTTTATCTCGCCGTCCGTTTTTTTAGGCGGGCAGCGGACGGCAGATAGTTTTGCGTACGTCGAATACTTTATCGGGCTGTCCGGCCCACTTTGCGGGGGCAAGCTGGGAGCAGTACGTGCTCGTTGACAGCGGATGGCGGAGATTTTATCTCGCCGTCCGTTTTTTTAGGCAAGCGGAGGACGGCAGATAGTTTTTCGTAGACTGAATACTTTGTCGGGCAGTCCGGACCAGTTTGCGAAGGCAAACTGGGGGCTATACGCGGTCGTTGACGGACGGAGGAGATTTTACCACGCCGTCCGTTTTTTTAGGCAAGCGGAGGACGGCAGATAGTTTTTCGTAGACTGAATACTTTGTCGGGCAGTCCGGCACAGGTTGCGGGGGCAAACTGGGGGCAGTACGCGAGTCGTTGACGGACGAAGGAGATTTTACCACGCCGTTCGTTTTTTTAGGCAAGCGGAGGACGGCAGATACATCTTCATACGATGAATACTTTATCGTGCCATCCGGCACAGGTTGCGGGGGCAAACTGGGAGCTGTACGCGGTCGGTGGACGAACGGAGGAGATTTTGTCACTCCGGCCGTTTTTTTCCGGCGGGCGGAGGACAGCAGATAGTTTTGCGTACGTTGGATACTTTGTCAGGCCGTCCGGCTCAAGTTGCGGAAGCAAACTGGGGGCAGTACGCGACTTGCCGGTGGGAGCGAGGCGGGAATGGTGGTGGAAAACTGCTGATGGGCGGCTGTTTTTCCACTACGCTGGATCTACATCACCCTAAAAATGTAGTTTAAGCCGTCAATATTAATAAGTCGGCTTCAAAACGTTCCCAGTAAATCGCAGGAGGATAACATTGCAGATTCATTGTGGTGATCCTGTTTCGGTTGTAGTAGACAATAAACCTCCGGACGCTCACGGAAATCAATTTTTGAAAAAAAGACATTGATATTTCACAATTACTATGGCCATTATCCAGAAAAAATTATCTTTTCTAAATATTTTTATGCTTTTCTAATCCTTAAAGCTATAAAAATCTTGATTTATAACACGAATAAGAAATAGATATAAACTGAAAATTGATTTCCGTGGTAGTGTGGGGAGTAGAGCGAGTAAATATTTTCTGTAATCACGATGATAACGGCATCTTTTATGCTGCAAAAATACCCGTCGTATTCCCGTTCCGTTTCAAGCACTTCAAGTGCATCTTCCAGTTCTTCCCACCTCATACAGGCAATGTATCATGTTATCAGCTTTTAAACAGTAGAATGAAAATTGATTTCCGTGTTTTTATGATGTGGTTACTTATTTGATTATCTGTTATATCATTAAATACACGGGAAGCTCAGCAATTTACTCTCAGGTAAACGCGGAATCCGTGTTAGTGTCTAAGAACCTGTTTGGAGTCTCATATATAGCAAGTTTAAAGTGGTTAAACGGAAAAATTTCATATATTTCAGCTCTTGTTCAAACAAGGATACGTAAAACAAAGCTTTATTTAGCTTGAAAACAGAGGTTTATTTAGAAACGCAAAAAGCTTAATGTTCATATTACTCTACAATCTATGATATTGAATGGTATAACAGTCTTTGCGATGAGAATCCAAACAGACTCTTAGAAGCTGTTTAGTGTCTAAGAAATAAGCTATAATACAAGAATGAGAAAACAATATCCCAGCGACATAACAAAAGAACAATTTGAGCAAATCCGCCCCGTATTAGAAAGCGGACGGAAAAAGACAGCGCCGAGAAAAGTAGATTTGTATGAAGTATTTTGTGCCATACTGTATCTGCTCAAAAGCGGCTGCCAATGGCGTATGCTGCCTGAGGGTTTCCCAAATGGAATACCGTTTACTATTATTTTAGCATCTGGAATAAGACACAAGATGGGTAGCAGAGCCGTTTGCATCAGTGCTTAAAAAAAATTAATTGGCGAGGCTCGTATAAAACAGGGGCGCAAGTCCTGCAAGAGCAGCTATCTTATAGTAGATGCGCAGAGTGTTAAAAATACCGACAGCGCCGAAGGGAAAGGATACGATGCGGGCAAAAAAATATCAGGGATAAAGCGGCATATAGCAGTCGATACGCAAGGTTTCCCGCATGCTCTTGCCATAACGGCAGCCAATGTTACCGACAGAAAGGGCGCATTACTCGCTTTTGAGCACAATAAAGATGAGTTGACAGAAGTAAAAAGTATTTTGTGTGATGGAGGGTATAGTGGCAAGCCATTTGCTGATGGGGTAAAGGCAGTTTTGGGCGAAGCGGTGACGGTACAAGTAGTCAAACGCAATGAATTACATACATTTGAAGTAATTCCCAAACGGTGGGTGGTGGAACGAAGTTTTGCATGGCTTGAAAAGCAGCGTAGGCTTTGGAAAAACTGCGAGAGAAAGTATAATACTGCACTGCAATCTATGATTCCGAGTTTTGTAACTATTCTACTGAGAAGACCTTAAACAGCTTCTAAGAGAATTTTAGGAAAGTCAACCTGATTAAAGGATATCATATAACACCGTTTTTAAAGCTGATAAATGGGACTATACTCAATTACATATTATGTGGAATACACTGTAGATATACTCGCTTTGTAAAGTAATAATAGTATAAAAATCAAAAATAACTTTGTTAGAAACTGTTTGGAGTCTTCTATGTAGCTATTTTAAACTGGTCAAACAGAATAATTTGGTATATTTCTGGTTATTTTCAAACAATGAGAGTTAAAACAAAGCTTTATTTAGCTTGAAAACAGGTGTTTCTTTGTAAAAATAAAAAACATAAGGTTTATTCTGCTCTGCGATTTATGTTATTGACTGTTATACAATTTTTTTATGAGACTCCAAACAGGTTCTAAGATACGATATACCGAATGTGTTGAAAATAAATGGAATGCCTAAACAGGAGATTATGACTTCTATAAAAAATCCCATAGTATATAGCAGGTAGATAAAATTGACTCCCGATCGGCTCAATCAGTTACTTCCTTTTAAAAGGAACATTACACACTTACTTCACTTGTTTGATGCTATTCGGACACAAAGCTTTCACTCCAGTAACGTTCTGCTCAGGCAGAAATCGCAGGTTATCAGCATGGTATACGGCTTCTGTCTGTACCATATTGATTTATCTCAAGAGAAGAAATAAAAAACATACGCAAAGACAGGCTTTATCGGGAAAAGACTGCAATGGAGATTGCACAATATGCAATAAAAAGGCGGGAAGTTTTCAGGCGGTTTTGCTGATTTTT
>CAUTZW010000092.1:0-8506 GCA_963543045.1 uncultured Treponema sp. | reverse complement strand
AAAAAAATCGGCAAAACCGCCGAAAACTTCCCGCCTTTTCGTAGGCTTTTTTATTGCTTTGTTTTGGCTAAATCATCAAGTTCCTTTATCTTAGATAAATTGGTATCCCTATTTTTTTCATGTTCCCTTATTATTGAATCTTGTCTGGACACTATTAAAGATAACATTTCTTTTTCTTGTAACAATTTTGTATTAATAGCTGCTAAGCTATCTTTAGATTCTTCAGCAGATTTTAATCTGTCTTGAAGTCCCTTTATCTTAGCTTCAAGTTCTTTATGTTCTTCTAGGTATGCATTAAGTTTTTGGAACGGTTCTAATAGTGCATCTTCTAACATAAACTTGAAAGTCTGAACTATACTTCCTACGTTCGCTTGTAAATCACTAAATGTATTTTGAAATTGTTTATCTCGCCCCTCAAAAGTATTCGACATACTTTCTGCAAACCCATCATACTTATTGGCTAACAAATCAACAGCCTTACCATTCTTTAATTCTTCTTCAGTAAGGTTTGCTAATTCAGGATTTAACTTTTTAAGGGATGCAACATTACCACTATAAGACATGGATAGATTCTTTACACAGGTATTTAAGTCTTCACCTGTTGCTGCACTTAAATCTGATGCAGCTTTCAAAACTTTTTTAATCTGTTGTTCATTTAAACCCATGTTTGATGCTAAGGCTGCTGCATTGTTTAAGGTATCACCATCAATGAAGTTATTTAATGACACCTTAGACATTTCGTCTTTAATGTTCTTTATAGCATCTCCAGTAAGTTTCATGTTTTGGGAAAAGGCTAGGTTAGCTTTAGTCAATGCTGCATTTTGGGCTTTGAAGGCTTCAGCACTTTCTTTAATGTTAGCATTCCAGAATCCAGTTATTTTCCCTATAGTATTAGCTATTAAAAGAATCCCTGATGCTTTGGCTACTTTATTAGCCATCTGTTCAAGGTGTTTGATTCCTTTTTCTACTTGTCGAAATGGTTTTAAATCTGCTGTACCACTTATTTTATAACTTGCTATTGCCATAATATAGTTAGTAGGTTCGTGTTCTTTAATTCTTGTAAAAAGAATGTTTCCATCGTATAGTTTATTTATAAATGCTTTTTGAATGAGATGAAGATAAAAAGAACATTGTAAAACATGGTGTATCATTTCAAACTGCATCCCTTGTTTTTTCAGATAGTAATAGGGTTGAACTTCTTGACGAAGCACACACTACACTTGAAGAAGAACGCTTTGTGACTATTGGAATGGTAAATAATGTTTTATTTGTTGTCTTTACTGAAAGAAAAGATAAAACTAGAATTATCTCAGCCCGAAAAGCAAACAAAAAGGAATTAAGGGAATACTATGGCAATCGTAACCTATGAATTAAAGGAAGGTGCAAAACCAACACCCGCACAATTAAAAGAATTAGAAGCATTAGACAATCGCCCTATTGTCATTGATGAAGATTGTCCAGAATTCACGGATGAACAATGGAAAGAATTTACGCGGATTATGAAGAAATACAATACTAGACGTATCACAAAAGAAATGTTAATGGCTGAACGTTCTTTAAGTACCATAGATAAAGTGTAAAAAATCGCTACAACAAGGTAACAACATTTTCAACGACACCAATAGGATAGTTTGCCGTCAAAACTTCAGTCTTTTTGCTGGATGTTCCACTATGTGCACTCATCGGTTTTGACCTTTTAAGTTCAATTTGATACCAATGATTTGAATTAACCATAGCTGTAAGCTGGTTATTACAAAAAGAACTTAGTAAGAATTTTCCATTAATTTTTGTAAGCTGCTCCAAAAGTTCATTAAAATCCGATTGCGAATAGCCGTCATAATGCCCCTGATGGGTACCTACATATGGAGGGTCAAGATAGAAAAGCGTATCAGTGCTGTCATGGGAACTAATGATTTTAAGTGCATCACAACATTCTATTAATACTTCTTTAATTCGCTTTGCAAGATCTTCCGTAAATTGGTCTCGTTTATTCCCTATGCTTTTACTATACCCAAATCCACCATTAAGTTTACTCCCGAATGACATATTGGCTAGCACCCAAAAAGACCATGCACGTTTAATGCGGTCAAACATATCCGGATTTTCATAAATAACTAGCGCGTGATGATGGAGTTCTCTACTATGAAGTGTTGATTGAATTTCTTTTTGCAATGCTGGATTTTTTTTGTAGTACTTGATAGAAGTTTACAATTTCACCATTTATGTCATTTATTACTTCAACTTCTGATTTTTCTTTTGCAAAGAAAACAGAAGCACCATCAACAAAGGGCTCACAATATACTTTGTGTTCAGGGAAAAGTTTCACAATTTTTGATGCAAGCTGAATTTTACCGTCATAATAAGTAATAGGTGTTTTCATAATTAATTAGTAAGAAAAACAAGCATGCTTTGCAGGGTAAAAATCTGCTAAAAAATCTACTTTACAAGCTTTTCCAGTTAAGATATAGCTTCTACTTTGAAAATTTCCAGTAAATATATTTATAATACAATGATTTATATGATAAGATACTTGCTTTATAGAATTTATAGATACTGCATATCCTCGTAAATATTTTAGAAACAAGCGAAAATCGAAAGCCGCCCAAATGTATGACGGAGGCGGAGCTTTTTATACGATTATAGAAGCGATACGGCACAATACTGCGAACGGAATGGTTCACGGAGAAGTAATAGATTCTGTTGCCTCTTATTCCGAAAAAGTTTTTTTGGAAGAGCTTTTAAAATATTGTCAAAAGGCGGGCATTGAAGTCATCTCAAAAGCAAAGGCGTATGATATTTGTTTTAATCATGTACAGAAAAGCGGAAATTTAATTTATAACCGTGCGCTCCGGAATACCGCAAAGGAATTTTTTGATGATGCGGAAAAAATCCCCGAAAATCCCGACGGCTATATAGGTCTGTGCAAAGTTATATATACGGACGGGAAACCACAGCTGCTTACGCAGGGAGAAACAACATATATACATTACGGAATTCCGATAGGAACGATTCAATATTCGGCAAATATATCGGGAACCGGCTCCATCGCAATTTACGCAATAAAAAATAACAGCCCGACTACGCTGCATAATGACGAACTAGAGCTATTAAAACCGATAACAATTGATTCGAGGGAAGAAGAAAAATATTCCGTCGATTTTTATATTGCCGATAATCCGCGCACCGATTATGAACAAATATGCGAAGGACTCGGTGAAAAAATCATGGGGATAAAAATCGTATATTCTCCCGATTTATGTGTAAGCGATATTCATTTAAACGTACTTGACTAGACAATACGTTCCGCCGCTCTCCCCATCCTCCCGCTGCGTCCCATCATCCATTACCGCGTATCACTTCCCATACTGCGCTTCAATTTCGCGGATTTGGTCGCGGAGAGCGGCGGCTTGTTCGTACTCCAAGCGGTCGGCGCAGTCGGACATTTCTTGGTAAAGCGCTTTGAGCAGCTTTTTGCGTTCTTTCGGGGAAAAGAGATTTGCGTTCTTTTTGAGTGCGGCAAACTCAAGGTCGGCGTTTTCCTTCGCTTCTTTTTCTTGATGTTCAAGGATATCCTGTACTTCTTTTTTGATAGTCGCCGGCGTAATTCCATGCTCCTTGTTGTACGCTTCCTGAATCTTACGGCGGTGGCGGGTTTCGGCAATGGCTTCTTCCATCGCCTCGCTCATGCGGTCGGCGTACATGACGACGCTTCCGTTCGCATTACGTGCGGCGCGCCCGATAATCTGAATGAGGCTCGTTACGGAGCGCAAAAATCCGATTTTATCCGCGTCGAGGATTGCGATAAACGACACTTCAGGCAGGTCAATTCCTTCGCGGAGCAGGTTGATGCCGATAAGCACGTCCGCTTCTCCCGTCCGCAATTGCTTTAAGATTTCCACGCGCTCGAAGGTGTCGATTTCCGAATGGATATACCGCACTTTAAGAGACAGCCCCGTCAGATAGTCCGTTAAATCTTCCGCCATCTTTTTAGTGAGCGTCAAAACAAGACTGCGTTCGCCGCGTTTAATGCGCTCTTTAATTTCCCGATGAATGTCCTCCATCTGCCCCTCGCTCGGACGCACGTCGATGAGCGGGTCTAACAGTCCCGTCGGACGGATGAGCTGTTCGACTACCTGCGTGCTCTGCTTGACTTCTTCCTTGCGAGGAGTTGCGGTGATGTAGATGACTTGGTTCATCTTTTTGCTGAACTCGGCGAATTTAAGCGGGCGGTTATCAAGCGCGCTCGGAAGGCGGAATCCGAAGTCGATGAGATTTTGCTTCCGGCTGCGGTCGCCCTCGTACATTGCGCCGAGCTGCGGCACCGTTACGTGCGCTTCGTCGATGAGGCACAAAAAATCGTCGGGAAAATAGTGCAAGAGCGTCGCAGGCGGTTCTCCCTTTGCGCGTCCGGCAATCGGCGCAGAATAATTTTCAATACCTGAGCAGTAGCCCATCTCTTTCATCATTTCGATGTCGTAGGTCGTGCGCGTTTTAAGCCGCTCGTATTCAAGGAGTTTGCGCTCGGCTTCAAGTTCGGCGAGGCGTTCGTCAAGCTCGGCTTGAATTCTGCCCGTCGCCTCTACAAGTTGGTCATGCGGAACGACAAAGTGCTTCGCCGGATAAAAAACGGTCTCGTCAAGTTCTTCAACCGTATTGCCGGAGACAACATTGAACCTGCGGATACGCGCTACGTCTTCCCAGTCCAATTCGATTTTATACGCTTCGTCCGTTTCCATGTACGGCGGATAGACTTCTAAAATGTCGCCGCGGATTCTAAAATTCCCCCTGTCGAGTACCGCGTCATTCCGCTTGTATTGGAGCGAGACAAGTTGGGCGGCAAACGCGCGGATGTCGAGTTTTTCCCCGATTTCAACGTGAATGCGCATATCGCGGTACAAGTCCGGCATTCCCAGTCCGTAAATGCACGAAACGGTTGCAACGACAATAACGTCGCGCCGTTCCATAAGACTGTACGTCGCGGCAAGGCGCAGTTTATCGATTTCCTCGTTGATTGCCGCGTCCTTTTCGATGTAGAGGTCCCGCGCAGGAACGTAGGCTTCCGGCTGGTAATAATCGTAGTAGGAAACAAAATATTCGACGGCGTTGTTCGGGAAAAATCCCTTGAACTCGCGGTAGAGTTGGGCGGAAAGCGTTTTGTTGTGGCTTATGATGAGCGTCGGACGCTGTACGCGCTCAATGATTTTTGCCATCGTAAACGTTTTTCCGCTTCCGGTAACGCCTTTGAGCGTCTGGTAGCGGTCGCCGCGCAAAAATCCTTCCGACAGTTTTTCGATTGCCTGTCCCTGATCGCCTGCCGGCTCATAGGGAGAAACGACGGTAAGCTTTCTCATAACGCGCTAAAGCTGCCACGTGCGGGAACGACGTGAAGGCTGCGGCGAACGTTCTTCTGTGTCCGCGTCGGTAAGGGTAACGGTAAGCGTCCGGTCTTTTCCATTCCGGCGGACTTTGACGCTGACCGCGTCGCCGGGACGTTTGCTTTCAAGCGCGGAATAGTAATCGGCAATGGATGCGACTTCAATCGAGTCGATTTGCGTAATGATGTCGCCGCCCAAATAAATAATCGATGAGCCGTAACGGGCGGCAGTCGTTCCCTGCACAATGCCCGCTTTTTCCGCGTTGCCGCCCTTTGCCGTGCGGGAAACAAGAACTCCCCGCGCAATATCCAGCCCCGCGTACTGCGCAATCGTGTTGTTCAACTGCACAAGCGAACATTGAATAACGCCGCGCCGGACTTTACCGTATTTTAAGAGGTCGGACGCCACGCGCACCGCAGTTTCGGCAGGAACGCAAAAGCCCACGCCCGCGCTGCTTCCCGACGACGAATAAATCATCGTGTTGATTCCGACCATGCGCCCCGCCGTGTCAAGCAGCGGCCCGCCGGAGTTTCCCGGATTGATTGCCGTGTCCGTCTGAATCATGTTGCGGATTATCCGGTTGTTGGAATTTTTTATGGGGCGGTTTAAGGCGGAGACGATTCCCGTCGTCATCGTGCGTTCAAAGCCGAACGGGTTTCCGATTGCGATAACTTTTTGCCCCACTTTGAGCTTTGCCGAGTCCCCGAACGGAATGGTCTGGAGCATCGTCCCTGCAGGCGGCGTAAACTTGATGATTGCAAGGTCGCTGTCCGTGTCCTGTCCCACGATTTCGGCTTCGTACTGCGTGCCGTCGGAAAGGGAAACGTAGATTTTCGTTGCATTCGCAATGACGTGGACGTTCGTAAGGACGTAGCCGCGCTTGTCGATAATCGAGCCTGAACCCGAGCCGCCGTCTTCTACGACCGGCTCCAGAAACCAGTTTATTCCCGTAACCTGCGTGTTGATGTTTACGACCGCGCCGCTGCATTTTGCGTACACGTTGATGTTTTGCAGCTCGTCCTGCGTGTACGCCTCCTCGCCGGAGAGCGCGACTGATTTTGCGGCAGGCACGTTTTGTTCAAATGCTGAGTATTCTTCTTGCTGCACAAAAGATTGACTAGAATCGCCAGTATCTATGGAAGACTCTTGCAGCGTGTTTTGCGTGTGCGCGTCCGCCGTCCCCGCACGGAGTTTACTATATATAGAAGGAATTGCAGCTCCCGCCGCTCCCGCAACGATAACCGCCGCCGCAGTAACGGCAACCATTTGATTTTTTGAATAGAGTTTCATGGGACGAATTTATCGAAAATATACGGACTGTACAATAGATAGATTTATGGATGCATTTTAAAATGCCGCGCCCCAATTAAGCGGACATAGAAAATCAAATACTTTCTTCCATATAATTTGGCTCCGTATGGCGGAAAAAATCTTTAATTGAATATATGCGAAAACTGTTGTATAGTTTTACCGACTAAAAAATGGGTTTTCCCGACAGGAGAATAAAATGACAATCAACGACATTAAACATGCCGGAATCAAGGCATGGGTTGAAGAATGTATTGCGATGTGCGAACCGGATAGCGTTTATGTGTGCGACGGCTCCACTGCCGAATACGACAGATTGATGAAAGAGATGGTGGATGCCGGTCTTGCCACTCCGCTTACCAAAAAGCCGAATAGCTTTTTGTTCCGCTCGCTGCCGTCGGACGTGGCCCGTGTCGAAGGACGCACCTACATTGCGTCAAAAAAGGAAGACGATGCCGGCCCGACAAATCACTGGATTGATCCAAATGAATTGAAAGCGACGATGAAGGGGCTCTACAAGGGCTGTATGCACGGACGCACGATGTACGTCATCCCGTTTAGCATGGGGCCGGTCGGCTCGTCAATCGGCAAAAACGGCATTGAAGTAACCGACTCCGCCTACGTTGTCTGCAATATGGACATTATGACGAGAGTCGGCACGAAAGTTTTAGAAAATCTCGGCACGGACGGAGAGTGGATTCCATGTCTCCATTCCGTCGGAAAACCGCTCAACAACGGTGAAAAAGATAACGGCATTTGGCCGTGCGCCGACATGGAAAATAAATACATCAGCCAGTTTCCGGAAGAGCGGATGATTTGGTCGTATGGTTCAGGCTACGGCGGAAACGCCTTGCTTGGAAAAAAATGCTTTGCGCTCCGCATTGCTTCCGTTCTTGCCCGCGATGAAGGCTGGCTTGCCGAACATATGCTCATCCTCAAACTGACAAACCCTGCCGGCGAAGTCAAATATATCACCGGCGCGTTCCCGTCCGCCTGCGGAAAGACGAACCTTGCGATGCTCCGTCCGACACTGCCGGGCTGGAAAGTTGAGACGGTCGGCGACGATATTGCATGGATGAAATTCGGCGAAGACGGCAGACTGTACGCGATTAACCCTGAAAACGGATTTTTCGGCGTTGCGCCGGGAACCTCCGACGAGTCAAACTACAACGCGATGCGCGCCGCGGAAAAGAATACGATTTTTACAAACTGTGTTCTTGATGACGGCGATGTGTGGTGGGAAGGAATCGGATATGCGCCGAAAGGCGAAAAAGTCGTTGACTGGCACGGAGAAGAAAAAGCCGCGCCTGCAAACGATAAAAGTCCGAAAGACAAAACGCAGTGCCTTGCGCACCCGAACGCCCGCTTTACAGCGCCTGCCGCTCAGTGCCCGTGCATTGCGCCGAACTGGGAAGACCCGAAAGGCGTTCCGATCAGCGCATTCCTTTTCGGCGGTCGCCGCCCGTCAACCGTTCCGCTCGTACATCAGGCGCGGAACTGGAATCACGGCGTGTTCCTCGGCTCAATCGTCGGTTCGGAAGTTACGGCTGCCGTCATTTCAGACCAAGTCGGACAAGTCCGCCGCGATCCGTTTGCAATGCTGCCGTTCTGCGGCTACAACATGGGCGACTATTTCCAGCACTGGATCAACATCGGCAAAAAGTCGACTGAAGACAAACTGCCGAAGATTTTTTACGTCAACTGGTTCCGCAAAGACGCGGACGATAACTTTATGTGGCCCGGCTACGGCGAAAACAGCCGCGTTCTGGCGTGGATTTTCGACCGCTGCGACGGCAAAGACAACTTTGTCGATACGCCGATCG
>CAUTZW010000091.1:0-8565 GCA_963543045.1 uncultured Treponema sp. | reverse complement strand
ATAAAATTTTTCGCCATCGTTGTCAACTCCTTTGCAGTAAAATGTATATCAAGCGGAAAAAGTACAGAACCTCTACCGCTTTTCGTATTTTGTCAGTATATACCGACATTTCTATTATGGCAACCTTTCAAAGAAAAGTTTTTCACTCCCGCTCGATGCGCCGCGCGCCAACCAAAACCGACATTGGCGACAAATCCAGCATTGCAGGTTCGATTTCTTCTGTGTGCGAATATTCTTCAAGGAACATGATTTCAACCATGCCGATCGGAACGCACATATCGATGCTGTAACGGGAACAGCGGTGTTTAATTTGCTCGTACCGCTCAAAAAGGCGGCGGGTAACCCGTTCGTCAAGCTGATGCTTGGCCAGCATGTCGGAAAAAATCGAAACGATTTTATCTTTTGAAAGCGTCACCTTGTACGACCGCTCATCAACGAGCGCGCTGAAAATATCCGCGCAGGATATGATCCGCTCCTGCAGCGTCAAATCGTTTGCCGTCAGGCCGCGCGGGTAGCCGGATCCGTCGAGCTTTTCGTGATGTCTGACCGCCAGTTTGCAGAGCTTTTCCGGCACGATTCCGCTCAAAATCCACTCCGTTTCTTCGACATGCGTTTTCATAACAGCGTACTCTTGCGCGGACAGCTGGCCGGTGGATTCCAAAATGGTATTCGGAATCGCCATTTTGCCGAGATCGTGCAGCAGCCCGCCGGTAAACAATTCGTTCTGTTCGGCTTCCGTGCAGCCCATCAAGGCGCCAAGAATGACTGCGTAATACGCGGTGTGAATGGTGTGCGTAACGGTGTAGGTGCTTTTGCAATCCATAATGAAAACCATCAATTTGGAAAGCAAGCGCGTTTCCTCCGCCGTAAAGCTGAGCGAAAGCAAATCCTTTTCGAGCGCAGCCTTGTACGTGCCGTTTAAGAGCGAATACGATATGGAATGGTCTGCGTCCGCCGCTTTGAAGCGTTGAATGTAGTCGGGATTGAACGTACTCAATCCGATTCTCCTAAAATCCTCATCCGTATAGCGTCCGCCCGTCAACTTTATGAGGATATCCAAGCGCTTTGCCGCAAAGATGAGCGAGGCGTACTCAAGCTGGTAGACTTTTTCCGCAACGTTCGGACGGTAGGCCGCGTCGCTGAACAGGGCGAACTTCGCATCCTCCTCCAGCGGAGTCATCGCTCGAATGTAATAATACGTATACAAGTAGTTCCGCCGCTTCTCTTCTTCCGTTTGATTTTCAGCAGCCTGAATATCCTCGCCGTAAAAGCGGTAATCGCCTGCAAGGTGCAGCAAGGCGAGCAGCGTTGCGTTCTTAAAGTTGAGCCTGCCGTCGTGAAATCCGCCTCTGGCAATGGACGCGGTGATGAAAGCCGTCCGCCAGCACTCCTCCCCTAAAATCGGATTGATTTTAAGCAGCATCCGTATGATGATGCAAAGAATCTGTCCGCCGTTTAAGATGCATGAAGGCATGGATGCGCCCTTTTGCTCGTCCGCATTGTCCGTAAGATGAACCATATAAAACCGCTCCTTATCCGAAAATCCCATACCGTAGCGCATGCGTCAAACCGGCCGGGCGTCCGCACTTTTGTAAGTATTGATGACAAAACAAATTATTTATCCGCCGCGCCTATTATTACCTATCGGCGGCGCGCGCAATTCATTATACCCGCTTTACGCCTAATAGCGATAGCAAACGCAATTTTTTTTAATTTTTCTGCAGCCGCCCTTCATACAGCGGCAGCTAACGCTCCGCCACCGCGCAACCGGCGATTTAGTCGGCGCAGCGCACACCGTTCCATCGGCAAACACAATACGGCCGCGTATCATGCAGCGGAAAGCGAACATCCTGCGACGACGAACGCTGCGCGCTCAGCGATTGCCGCACCCCCAAAGCTCCCGCCCGCTTCCGAATGCGCACCCGCACAACCGGCGATTTGCCCAGCGCAGCGCACACCGCTCCATCAGCGAACGCAGCGCAGCCGCTCTTCATACGACGGAAGCGAGTGTCCCGCCACCGCGCAAACTGCGCGAGCGTAGATTGCCGCGCGTCCTGAAAATCCCGCACGATTCCGAAGGCGCGCCCACACGAGCGTTAATTTACTCGGCGCAGTGCACACCGCACCATCGGCGACGCAACACGGCCGCCCTTCATGCGGCGGCAACTGAACGGCCTGCGACGGCAAAAACTGCGCGAGCAGCGATTGCCGCGCATCCCGAAAATCCCGCACGATTCCGAAGGCACGGACCGCACGAGCGGCGATTTGCCCAGCGTAGCGCACACCGCTCCATCGGCGAACGCAGCACGGTCGCCCTTCATGCGACGGAAAGCGAACGGCCTGCGACGGCAAAAACTGCGCGAGCAGCAATTGCCGCATGTCCTGAAGAGCCCGCACGCTTGCGAATACGCATCTACACGAGCGGAGATTTACTCGGCGCAGCGCACACCGCGCTCCATCGGCGAATGCAACACGGCCGCGCCTCATGCGGCGGCAAGCGAACGGCCTGCGACGGCGCAAACTGCGTGATCAGCGATTGCCGCGCATCCCGAATAGCCCGCCCGATTCCGAATACGCGACTGCACAAGCGGCGGTTTACTCGGCGGCAGCGCACATCGATCCATCGGCGAACGCAGCGCGGCTGCGCCTCATGCGGCGGCAAGCGAACGGCCCGCGACGGCGCAAACTGCGCGGGCAGCGATTGCCGCGCATCCCGAAAATCCCGCACGATTCCGAAGGCGCGCGACCGCACGAGCGGCGGTTTACTCGGCGCAGTGCACACCGCATCATCGGCGACGCAACACGGACGCCCTTCATGCATCGGCAAGCGAATGGCTTGAGCGTGGGACGCTACTCCGGATTCTTTTTGGCGGTTAGGGTTTTGAGTTCGGCGCGGCTGTGAATGCCGAGTTTTTTAAATATCTTTTTGTTGTGGACGGCGACGGTTGCCGGAGCGATGTTCAGTTCTACGGCAACTTCTTTATCGCTCATGCCGCTTGCCACAAGATGCGCAATGCTCATCTCCTTTTTGGTCAGCCCAACCGCCGTAAAGTGCGCCGTCAATGCAGGATCGGCCGTTTTGCGGGACGGCGGCGGCGTTTGCGCCGCATAATATGCCGGATGCGCTTCGAGCGGCGGCACGGCGCTTTCGGTTTTGCCCGCAAACACCGCGTTTTTCAGCGTCGAAGAGACGGTGTCAATGACCGATGCCGAACGGAATCGCTGAATCTGCAAGATATTTCGGATTCTCAGCGTCATCTGTTCCATCGAAAACGGTTTTTGAACAATGTCCAGCACGCCGAGCTCCAAAAGCTCTGTCCGCGCTTTTTGCGTTACAAAACCGGCCGTAACGATGAACGGAATGCCGGAAAGATTTTTTTCTTCCCGCAGCAAATCAAACGGACTTTTCCCCGGAAGCGAAAGCGAGCACAAAATCAAATCGGGACGGGCGGCCTCCCGATGTGCACGAAAAGCGTTGGCCGTATTGAACGCGACCGTCTTAAAAAGTGGCCGGAGGTCTTTCAGCAGCGCGTTCCGCACCGCAGTGTTTTCTTCAAGAATATAAATCGTCTCGCCGTAAAGCGGTTTGGCGCTGTCCGGCATACATTCCGCGCCCAGCCCCATCGTCTTTTCCGCATTCCGCGCCGATTTTGCCGGCGCAAGGGCGGGCGGAAGCGCAACCCATGCCGAAATCGTATTACCGAACGAATCCGGCACGATTTTTATGTTCCCGTTTAAGATATGTAAAATTTGCCGCACCACGTACAGGTGGATTCCCCATTTGCCGATTGCCTCATCGAGCGAAGCCCCCGCAACGGTATCCAGCTCCAAAATCTGCCGCGCCTGCGCGTGAGAAAGCGGCTCCGCATAAAAATGAACGGAATAAAGCAGCGTGTAATTCGTGTAGTCAACTGTAATGAGCACCGGCGTGCCGCTTTTGACGTGGCGGTTTACCGCGCGCAATACAAACTTAAAAAATACCGACAGCATCATGCGGTCAACGGAGACGGCCGTCATCTCCGGAAAATTCGTGCGCACATCCGGCGCGCATTCGTTGAGGCGCAGGTTGGAAACCTCATTCTTTATGCAGGAAAGCACGAACTCCCGTAAATCGACCGGCTCCCCCGTCGCCTCAAGATGAAAGGGATGCTGTTCGTAATGCGACAGCAGGTACAGCATATTTACAATTTCATGCGCCCAGCCGATGCCGTCGCGGACGGAAGCCGCCGTACCTGCCGGCAGCAAGCTTTTGTTGCGTTCAAGCATCAGCGAAAAAAGATGCAGCGGGTTGAGCAGCATGGCCGCAAGGTTCGAATACACGTAGCTTTTCTTCGCGCTTATCTGCATTTGCTTGTTCGCGCTCGCCGTGCTGAGCCTCAACAGCGAAAGTTTGTTGCGGATCCGGCTGTGAATGCGCATCAAGGCGACTGCCGCAAGCGTAACGAGCGTCGCCGCCTCCGGAAGATCAAGATCATTGTCGAACAGGCGGAAAACGCGCGGCGCGCCGGGCAACAGCCGCGCCGTCCGGCAGAGCTGCTGCAGCAAAAAGACATAGGCGTATCCCATGTAGAGAAAGCAAATAATCTTTTGGACGTCGGGGTTAAAGCGCATCGTCAAAAAGCATTGCACGGTGATAAAAATGAGCGCGAGCGTCATTGCGCCGATCTGAATAAATTTCCCCGAATATTCGGAAACGTCGATGACAAAGTAGATGATTCCCGCCGTAACGATCAGGATATTGAAAAACGGAATAAAGTCGAAAAGTTTTTGCGCGTACTCTGGGAAAACGGCCGATGAACCGGCATTCCGCTTTTGCATCGTGAGGATTCCCGACAAAAGCGCAAGGCAAATTAAAAAATAATTCATCTTATAGACGGTCTGGCCGAGCGCATAAATGCTGCCGACAAGCCGGAACGCCATTCCCGTTTCGATGCTTAGGTGGAGCAGCAACAGCAGACAGGTCACCGCAGGAAAGATGGATTCCGTGTCGCGGAAAAGCGCGCTGCCGAAAAAGATATAAATCGTGATGCAGATGCAGACTGCCGCAACAAAGGCAAGGTAGGAGGACGCCAGATTGCTGACGGCGATAAAATCTTTTGCAGGAAGCAAAAGCAGCGATACGGGAGAAGAGTGCGCCGACGTCATTTTAATGCGCAGGCGAATCGGATGAGCGGCGGAGAACGTTCTGCCGTTCAAGGCGGACGTAAGATCGACCGCATTCAGCCACGTACCGATCGACCGCTTTCCCGGCCGGAGCCCCGCGCCGGTCTTCCCGGCAAGCAGCCAGCCGCCGTTTTCCGCCTCAACAAACACTTCCGCCATAAACAGCACTTCAGGATTAAAGCAGAGAATCTCGCAGTCTCTCGTTTGCGCGGCGGGCGGAATTTCCGTTTCGATCCACACCGTACCGTCTTCCGCATACGAATTGACGTAAGCATGAGCAGAAAACTGTTCGTTCCGGAGGAGGCTCACGGCCGCATTCGGTTGCGCAATAAACATTTTCAGCGGAAGCTCGCGGTAGTGCGTTCCCGTCGCAAGGTACACGAGCAGCAAAAAGACAGTCTTCATACGCGCAGTGTAGCGTATTGCAGCTTTTAAAGAAACGCAGAGAACATCTGCAGGGAGGAAACAAGATATGCTTGCACCGCCTGAAACACGGCGGGATGAAAGTACCTGCACGCGGAACAAGGCGGCGCTCCCCCTGCCGCATAAGACCGCAAAGCCCCGACCTACAGCATACTGTATGGGCAGCAACATGAAAAAAGAGCTTTGTATACGGGCACTAAAGGAGATATACGAATTAAGAAAGCCGGATGACGGCCGAGCAGTTTAACCCTGAAGGATGCGCTTGCACCGCCTACCGCCAGCTTGCCTGTTTGTGCCAGCGGCGAAAACAGGAGGCCGACGGCCGACCAAGTTAAGGCTGTAAAACCAAGTTCTCCCGTCGGCCCCAACCACGAACCCGCTCGCCTGTTTTTGCCCAACGGAGAAAACAGGAAGCCGAAGGACGACCAAGTTGAGTCCGTAAGATGCACTTGCATCGTCGGCTCTAGCCACGACCCCGATCGTCTGTTTTGCCAGCGGCGAAAACAGGAAGCCGACGGCCGGTTAAGTTTGTAAAACCAAGTTCTCCCGTCCTTCCAACTACGAACCCGCTCGCCTGTTTTGCCTAGCGGCAAAACAAGAGGCCGATGGCCGACCAAGTTAAGTCCGTAAGACGCAGTTCCCCCGTCGGCCCCGACCACAAACCCGCTCGCCTGTTTTGCCCAGCAGCGAAAACAAGAAACCGACGGCCGTCCAGTTAAGTCTGTAAAACCAAGTTCTCCCGTCCCGCAACAACAAGCCATCTTGCCTGTTTTGCCTAGCGGCGAAACAGGAGGCCGACGGCCGGCCAAGTTAAGTCTGTAAAACCAAGTTCTCCCGTCTTTTCAACTATGAACCTGCTCGCCTGTTTTGTCAGCGACAAAACAGGAAACCGACGGCCGTCCAGTTAAGTCTGTAAAACCAAGTTTTCCCGTCGGCCCCGGCCCTAGTCATTCATTTCCCAGTCGGCTGCGATGCTCCGGTGTTCTACGTCGGGGATTTTATGGAAGATCCGACAGTCAGAGCGGTGGATGATAACGCCGCGCCCGCGCGAAACGTAGCCGATAATGCGGGCGGCGGGAGTCGGAGCGCAGCATTTTGCAAAAGTTACCAGAAAGTTTGTCGTGTTCCCGATGCGCACCTTTCCGGTAGCCCTCACTTCCGGCGCGGCTCCCTTCCCCTTTTTGTGCGGCGGCCTTTCGTCCCGCGCGCCGTGCGGAGTGCGTTCCGCATCCGTCCGGTGTTCCGTCCCCCGCGCATCGAAATTCGGCACATGAGCGGACAGCCATGCATGGATTTTCTGCCGCGCCCGCGCCGTTTTCGCCATTTTGAGGTGCGATTCGGTCGGATGCGCCTGCGGGTTGGTGAGAATCTCGATGATTTGCGTATTTTCGAGCGGTTGGGAGAGCGGAATAATTTTCCCATTGGCCTTTGCGCCGGTTATCTGTTCGCCGATTTTTGAATGAATCGCATAGGCAAAGTCGATTGCAGTCGCGCCAACGGGAAGCTGCTTCACCTCTCCGCGCGGAGTAAATACAAAAATCTTATCGCCCAGCAGTTCGTGCTTAAATTCCCGGTAAAAGGCGTCATTCGCACTGTTTTTCTCTTTCAATTCGCGCAGTTGATTAAAAAGCGCAAGCCCATTGACATCAACCAAATCATGCGTCAGCCCTTTTTTGTACAGCCAGTGCGAGGCAACGCCGTGTTCGGCAACGTCATGCATTTTCTTCGTGCGAATTTGAATTTCGAGCGGCTTTCCATCGCACATCACCGTCGTGTGCAGGGACTGGTAGCCGTTTGCCTTCGGCATTGCAATATAATCTTTAAATCGCCCGTCGAGCGGCTTCCACAAACCGTGTACAATGCCGATGAGCGTATAACAGTCGGCATTTTCGCTGCAAAGTACGCGGAGCGCCAGCAAGTCGAACAGTTCATCCGCCTGCTTGCCGCGTTTTCTCATCTTTTGGTAGATGGAATAAAAATGCTTCGCACGGCTCGTTACCGTTATTTCAAGATTCGCTTTGGCCGCCGCTTCCGTAATCGCGCGTTCGGCAGCCGAAAGATACGAGGCGCGTTCGGTCTGTTTCTGCGAGACAACTGCCTTAATCTGCTGAAAGGCATCGGGATTCGTATACTTGAGGCTTAAATCTTCAAACTCATTTTTTTCCGCGGACATACCGAGCCGGTCGGCAAGAGGCGCCCAAATGTCAATTACTTCCTGCGCAAGCGCGCGCTGAGCGGCGTGATCAAGCGTCTTGATGTTGCGGATTGCATCGAGCTTGTCAGCAAGTTTTACGAATATGATGCGCACATCATCCGACATCGCAAAAAGCATCTTCCGAATCGCATCGGCTTCCTGCAACGTTTTGGAATTTGTTGAAAGATGCGTAATTTTCGAAGCGCCATCGACAATGCGACGAACGGCCGTTCCGAAGTTTTTTTCGATTGCCGCCGCATCCGAGCCGAACAGATATGCGCCGTGCAGGAGCGCCGCGCAAATGCAGTCCGCATCCAGCGCATTGCCAGCCAAGATGAACGCCGTCCGCAGATAATGAAGATGCCGAGGCTCGCCGTCCCGCTGCGCATCCGCCGTTTTGCAGCACAAAAAATCCCATGCGGCAGAGATTTTCGCCCGACTGTCTGCATCATAACCGGAAAAAGAATCAAAAAATTCATTCAACAGCGCCGCCGTATCAGCCGCATCGGCTTTAAACGTAAATTGCCTACTCATAATCCTCCAAGAAGATAGCAGAAATGTTGCGCGCAGGCAATTTGCAGGCGGACAGCGCAGGCTGCTGCTATTTACCGTGGGAGGAATACGGGTTTTGCAGCCTGTCCGAGTTTGCCTAGACAAAGTCGTTGCTGGTCGAGCTCGGGCGGACGGGGGAAATTGTATTTTACAGACTTAATTTGGTCGGCCGTCCGCTTCCTGTTTTTGCCTACTGGCAAAAACAAGGCAAGCAGGTTCGTTTTCCCACTCTC
>CAUTZW010000090.1:0-8861 GCA_963543045.1 uncultured Treponema sp. | reverse complement strand
GGCCGCCGGAGTTTTCTTTCTACTGTACCGGTTGTCCTATAGCGCTTGCACCATGGGCGGCTAAATTTTAATGGCGTGTGCAGTGCACGGACGAAAGTCACCTCTTTTTCGTTCGTATGCAGGAACAAGTGAAAACCGTTTCCTTCGTCAGCAGCGACGTGAGGTAAAAATGCCTGCAAATTCACCTGCCTCGCGCAACCGTCCCTATTCCCAAAAGAGCACGTCCGACGCGGGAGATCTTTCATTGCCTTTACAGCCGAGCGCACCGAACACAAATAGCTTCCATTGTCAGCGGTTTAAGTTCAAAATGCCTCCCCATCCGTCTGCCGTAGGCAAAGGCTCCGCCCCCGAATCCTAGTCTTCACGGCAATCTGCGCAATCTTGAAAAGTCAAAAGCTGTTCTGGCTCTTGACATGCGGAGGGGGGGGTATAATAGACAACTATTCAGAGTGCGTGCTGATGCAGCAATGCGATATACATGAACGTTTATGCAATGCATGTATGTCTGCGCGTGTGCCGCGGTATGTTCCGCCTGAATGAAGAATCATCTGTAACGGGAGACAGACTATGGATCAGAAAGAAAAGTTTGCGCAGTGGATTGAGCAGCTTCCGCCGGAAGCGCGGAAAAGTTTTTCGGAGGCGATGATAAAGGCTTTTACCTATGAGCCGAAAATTGCGGTATTCGGTAAAACCGGCGTCGGTAAGTCATCGCTGACCAATGCGCTGTTTGGTCAAAAGGCTTGCGCAATCAGCGATGTCGAAGCGTGTACACGGGAGCCGAAAGAAGTATTTATGAAACTTGAAGGTGCAGCAAAGGGAATAAAACTCCTTGATGTGCCGGGAATAGGGGAAAGCAGCGAGCGTGATGATGAGTATTTCAAACTGTATGCGGAAATTCTCAAAGAAGCGGATATGGTATTGTGGGTATTAAAGGGCGACGACCGGACATTTACCGCTGACGAAGCATTTTATAAAACTTGCATGAAGCCGTATATCGAAAAAGGCAAGCCGTTTGTCGTGGCGGTGAACCAAGTTGATAAAATCGAGCCCTACCGCGAATGGGATATAGAAAACCGCAAGCCCGGTCCAACTCAAGAAGGCAATATTTCAAAGAAAATTCTTTATGTCGCAAAGCAATTCGGTGATTTAACGGTATCGCACGTCATTCCGGTTTCCGCAAATGAAGGGTATAATTTGGATAGTTTAGTATTAAAGTTGATTGACGGGCTCCCTGCCGATAAACGCTATCAGACAATTCATAATATGGATCAGCGGATTCAAGAATATGAGACCGTAAAACAAGAAAAGAGCGCCTCCTTTGCAGAAGCTATCAATACAATTATTGATTTTTTACCGATACCGGCGCCATTAAAAGCGGTCGGCAAAGGAATAGTTGCCGTTGGATCCGCAATCATGGAGGGTGTCGGAGAAGTGATTGGGGGCTTTGTATCCGGAATTGGTGATTTTATCGGCGGCTTATTCGGGTGGTAATGTACGCCCGCCATCATCGTGCATCTCTATAAAAGATAATTGAGACGCTATTTTAACCGTTCAAAAGAGCGTCTCGCATTTTTTGCATTCAGAGGTTTTCAAATGACTGATATTACCACGCGCATACTGCATGAAGAGCGTATTGACGCGCTTGGCCATAAATACGATTTCTTAAATAATACTGATGCGCATAATCCTGCTTTTACGGATTGGCATTATGGGTATGTGCATGCAAAAGGATATATTGATATAAAAGCGTTGAACGTTATCTTTATCGGACAAACCGGCTACGGTAAATCATCGTTATTGAACGCCTTACTCGGCGCTCTGATTTTTGAAACAAGCGATTATGAAGCGTGTACGAAAGTCTTACAGTTGGCAGATTATTTTTTGCATCTTAAAAATAGCGAAGATAAAACCGCGTACATTTTGAGCTTTGTCGACCTGCCCGGAATCGGCGAAAGCGACAAAGCCGATAATCAGTATTTGCAGTGGTATCAAAGCTACATTGCCGAAGCGGCTGTTGTGGTCTATCTATTAAGAGCCGATAAACGCGACCATACGCAAGATGAATTCTTTTTTAGTCACGTTTTTAATTAAGGAGCTGAGCGGCAAATTGATCTGTCTCTTATCGCAAGCCGATAAAATTGAACCGGTAAGCCGAAGCGGGAGCCTATCCGCCGAACAGCTCGAAAACTTAGAACGCAAGAAAAAAGATGTACGTTCAAAATCATTTTTGACTTTTTACCCGTCCGATATTACGCATGTTTCAGCGCTCCTGAACATCAATATTGATGCCGTACACGACCGCATCATCGCTAAAATCCGAAACATACTATAAATCGCGTTGTTGGAAGCCGTATAGCCGGTTGGCTCGTCCAAAGACTGATATGAATATAAAATACAGTGGCTGTCTGTGCCATATTAGCCATATTATGTCTTTGTGCATATAAACTGCTCGAAGTTTTAAATCCTTGCTAAATGATATAGTAACGGTACATACCGTTGCCGTGGGCTAGCTATGATGCGCCGTCTCTATAGGCGTGGGAAGGAGAGTGCACCGGAATGAGAGAATAAAGCTGGCGCGGTGATCTGCTTTGTTTATTGCAGGGTATATTTTATTGTTTCTCTATACGGAGCAAGTATTGGGAAGGGGATTTTGCGTTAGGAGTGAGCAGTGCTTATCTTTTTTGCATTTTCACGTGCATGATTTTTCTGGCAAAATGCTTTCTTTTACTGAATGGTCCACTCCCAAATATTTGGCATCTCGTCCGTCAAATCCGACAAAGACACTGCCCTTTTGCCGACGTGGTGAATGAGGGTGCGGCTTGATTTTAAACTAAGCGAGTATAGTGCTGTTGCCAACAGAACGATAGGCTTGTATATCGGTGCGAATCCTTCATCCTTCCGGGTATTTGTTCTGCTTCTTCCATGCTAGTGCCAACATAGCGTCGCCGGGCGAGACGCGATGTACTGTCTTTGCAGCCGCAGGAGGGCACAATCGTGTACGTGTCTTCTGTTGTTTCAGCAAACCAAGTGAGAACCTCCCCTTGTTCGACGTATAAGCCGACTTCCGCGATACCGCCCCCACGCATTGAATCAATTCCCCGAGATTATTAAAAAAACTTGCACTCTGCATTTTTCGGAGCTATAATTCTATGCATGGAAAGTAAATGTGTAAAAGTACCTCCGACTGGCGGGGTGGCGGCTCAGGCGCCGAGTGCGGTGGTATTGTCGGCGCGGAATGATGTTGCAGCATTGTGTTTTCGCGCGCTCGGCAGTGCGCTGCCTGTCGTTTGTGTAAACCTAATTGAAAATCTGTTGCCTTATTTTCAGGACCCGTCAGCAAATACATTGTTTTTAGTCGATTGCACCGCACTTCAAGCCCGATCATTGCATTTATTTCTATCTAAAATCTTCGATTTTCTAAGCCGCGCGATTTTTCTTGCGCCGCATGGCTCATCGCAGGATATCATATTCACGTTGCACAAACATGGCGCTTCAATAATTCCGTTCCCCTGCGGCGTCGGGGATCTACGCGAGCGCTTACTTTTGCGTCACATTGGCGCGGCGCAGCAGACCAATGCCGCCTTGCATGAAACCTGCCTCAACGAGTTTGCCGGCGTATCGCAGGCGGCACAGCAGGTGCGTCAGCAAATTGCGCGGCTTGCCGAATCGAAGATTTCCGTCCTCTTATTGGGCGAAACGGGAACGGCAAGGGGCTGGTCGCCGGCTTGATTCATAAGGCCTCGCAGCGAAAGTCGAAGCAGCTGTTCCACATCAATGCGGCTACCTTGCAGGATGAGCTGGCCGTCAGCGAATTGTTCGGTACGACGCGCGGTGCGTTCACCGGGGCCATCGAAAAATGCGGATATTATGCCGAAGCGGACCACAGCTCGCTGTTCATCGATGAAATTGCAAGTCTTTCGCTTAGCGTGCAGGCGAAGCTGTTGTGCGTTTTGGACAGCGGACATTTTACCAAAGTCGGCTCCACAAAGGAATTAAGTGCGGATGTCCGGCTGCTGTCGGCAGCAAACGAGGATTTGCAGGAATGCATTGCGCACCGCCGCTTCCGTGCGGATTTGTATTATCGAATTTCAGATGCCATCATTCGCATTCCGCCGCTTCGGGAACGGCGCGAGGACATTCCCGCCATCGCTACGGCATACTTGAATCGCATCGGTTTTATCCGCAAAACAATCGACGGCCTTGCGATGGACGTTCTGGTCAACCGTGACTGGCCGGGCAACGTCCGCCAGCTGGAAAAATGCCTGTACGTCGCCTGCCAACTGTCCAAAGGGCGCGACATTATCCGGCCCGACGATTTGAGCTTTTAGGCGGCCGCAGCGTGTCCTCGTGCGAATCCGTGTTACTGGGGTTTTGTTCTTCAAAGCAATAGTTTGCAGCTCTCCGGCATTTGCATGTGAATAATTCCGATAGGTTTTTCCTTACTTTTCCCTGCCTGAAACACGGTACGGGACGGCGGTCTGATGAATTACCCAATAATCTTTATATAGGTATCCGTCGTGTGTTCCGACCAAAAGATTATCCGACTTTGTGAAACCGATGGCAGACACCGCCGACAATCTTTCAATGGCATAGTTCGGCACTTTAGTGATTATTTCTTTGCAATCGAATAACTCATAAGCCGGCAGAATTATAAGTTTCAGAATTGCTTTGATGACATCTTCTTTTTCGTATTCGCTTTTTAAGTCCAATCTAAGCACACCCATGCCGTCAAACTTGTCTTCCGATGCTCTTTTGAATAGCTCAATCGTTCCTATTGCTTTTGACGAGGTCTTGTCTACAATCACCCAACGAACAAACCATCTCGTTTTATACGATTCCAGCCAAAAAGCAACAGCCTGCTCCATTTTAGCTTTTGTAGGATAGTAAAAATTGTCGCCGTGACAATTGTCGCTGTTAAAAAAAGGCAATGAATTTTTATCGCTATACACGCTAAGCAAATTTTCCGTATCGCTTTTATCTACAAGACGAAGTAAAAATTCGCCGCTTTCAAATTTCGGGCAATTCTCATATACATTCGGCATAAACCAATCCTCGTAAACTCGATTTTTCTCACTAACATTGTAGCATATTTAAGGCATTTTTTTCAGCGCCGGATTTTTCCTACTTACGGAAATTAATTTTTAGGTTCCTTCTTTCTGTGAGGCGATGGCGTTTCCCGTGCAGCGGCAAGTATGAAGTGTGCGGATGAATCGTCTCGTGATTCGATTGCGTTTTTGCCCGCGAGCTACGGCGGAGGTCGCGCTTTTGCTGCAGCCGTTTCTGCTTTTGTGAGACGATAGCGTTTCTCCGTGCAGCGGCAACTGCGGAGTGTGAGGACAAACCGCCACGCGATTTGTCTGCGCTTTTGTACACGAGAGATACGTCGGGAGACTCGTCCAGATTGTGAGTGTTTGCTCTGCGGCTCCGGAGGGCGTTCCGCTGAGCAGGCAGGCGATGACCGAGAAGCGGAGTTCGCCGGAGGTATGGTAATTTGTGTCGTGCTGCGGCCGGTACGTCCGGATTGCTGCAAATGCGGTATGAATGGGTGATGCATTGGGAGTTCGGCTGTTTCTACTTCTGCAAGACGATAGCGTTGCCCTGTGCAGCGACAAGTACGGAGTGTACGGATGAATCGCCTCGCGATTCGACTGGTTTTTGAGTGCGAGGTACGGTGAAAATGGATTTACATGAATAGAAAAGCCTTGTCCTGTGTGTTGCCGGTGGGGAGTGTTGTGCGCGGCGGGGGATATGCGGTCGGGGAGGTACGGTGGCGGAGGAAAAACGGGAAACGGACGGGGAAACCGCGCCCGGATTGGAGCGGTGCGAAGCAGTCTGCGAAACGGATGTTTTGCAGACCGGCCGCAAGGGTAAGCCGCGCAAAGCCGGTTCCGCGGCTGGCTTTCGCCCGAATGGAAAGCGGACGCTTCTTTTGCCGCCACGCGTTTTGGGTTCGGCGTAATATTGCTGGCGGAGAGCGGCCGTGCTATAGTGTCCGACGCGGCGAGACGGACGGGAGATGTCCGGATATTCGCCGGAAAAATGTGTAGGAGTATGCTATGAAATTGATGGGAAAGATTGCGTTTCTTTTTGCGGCGGGGATTTTGCTTCCGTGCGCTTTGTTTGCGGACAGCCGGAAGGATGTCGACGGTTTTTGAAAACGTATGAAGCTTTTGTCGTGGAATATGAAAAGGCTGCGGCGTCGAACGACATGACGGCGATGATGAATGCGGCGGTGAAGGCGAATGAGCTTGCCGAAAAGCAACAGAAGATGGAAAGTTCCCAGTATTGGACGCAAAAGGACGGGCAGAAAATACTTTCATTGACGATGCGCCTCTCCGCTGCTATGGAAAAGATGAATGCTTCTGGCGGAGCTGCGTCTGCATCCGTGTCTTCAGGGGGAACGGCGAGCCGGAAAGACATCGACGCTTTTTTGAAAACGTATGAGGCCTTTGTCGTGGAATATGAAAAGATTGCGGCCTCGAATGACATGATGGCGATGATGAATGTGATGGTCAAAGCGAATGAGCTTGCCGAAAAGCAGCAGAAGATAGAAAGCTCTCAGTTCTGGACGCAAAGCGATGCGCAGAAAATACTTTCGTTGACGGTTCGTCTCTCTGCCGCGATGGAAAAGATGAATGCTTCCGCCGGAGGTGCCCTTTCATTTTAAAGGACGTATTTACAGGTAGACGCGGGCTGCGTACGACGGCTTGGTCGGCTGGCGGCTTGCCGAACGTGCAGCGTGTCGCGCGGATGGAGAGCCGTTCCGTGTGCGGCGGGGATGTGCGGGAATGACGATGAGGCGGCGGACGGAAAAGCGGGAAACGGGCGGGGAAACCGCGCACGGATTGGAGCGGTGCGAAGCAGTCTGCAAAACGGATGTTTTGCAGACCGGCCGCAAGGGTAAGCCGCGCAAAGCCGGTTACGCATTCGTTTTCCGCCCGAATGCAAAGCGGACGTTTCATGGGCCGGAGGCATTCCGGTAGGCGAAAATCGGCCAAACATCTTGCCGTTATTGCGTTCTTTTTATATCTTAGTACTAATTCAATCCCGTGCGCCTGTTGAGGCGGAACGGTTATTTATAGGAGTTAATTGAAATTATGGCAAAACAATTGTTGTTCAATGAGGATGCGCGCAGAAAGCTGCTTTCCGGCGTAGAGCAGATTTCAAAAGCAGTGAAGGTTACGCTCGGTCCGTGCGGGCGCATGGTTATGCTCGATAAGAAATACGGCGCGCCGACCATTACGAAAGACGGCGTGTCCGTTGCTAAAGAAATTGAGCTGCAAGATCCGTATGAGAACATGGGCGCGCAGTTTGTGCGTGAAGTTGCCTCTAAAACGAATGACGATGCCGGAGACGGAACAACGACTGCGACGGTGCTTGCATATGCGCTCGTCCGCGAGGGATTGAAATCCGTTGCGGCAGGTATGACGCCGATTGAGATTAAGCGCGGCATGGATAAAGCGGTTGCCGTTGCGGTGGAAGAAATTAAAAAGAATGCAAAGCCGGTCAAAGGCGCCGATGATGTTACCCACATTGCGACTATTTCTGCGAACAATGATCCGGAAATCGGAAAAATGCTTGCCGACGCAATCGAAAAGGTCGGTAAAGACGGCGTAATCACCGTTGAAGAGTCCAAGAACATGGATACGACGGTTGATACGGTTGAAGGTATGCAGTTCGATCGCGGTTACATTTCGGCTTATTTTGTAACCGACCGCGAAAGAATGGAAGCGTCTTACGAAGATGCGTATGTGCTCATTTACGACAAAAAGATTTCTGCGATGAAAGATTTGCTGCCGATTCTTGAAAAGATTGCGAATGCAGGCAAATCGTTGGTCATTATTGCGGAAGATGTCGACGGCGAAGCGCTTACAACGCTGGTGCTCAACACGATTCGCGGAACCATTCACGTGTGCGCGGTTAAGGCTCCGGGATTCGGCGACCGGCGCAAGGAAATGCTGCAGGATATCGCCATTCTGACGGGCGGCCAGCTGATTTCCGATGAAGTCGGGCTGAAGCTTGAGACGGCGGATATCGAGATGCTCGGCCGTGCCCGTTCGATTAAAATCGACAAAGACAACACGACGATCGTCGGCGGTACAGGCGACAAGAAAAAGATTTCCGATAGAATCGAAGAAATTAAACGTCAGATTGAAAAGAGCACTTCCAGCTACGACAAAGAGCAGCTGCAGAAGCGGCTTGCAAAGCTTGCGGGCGGTGTTGCGGTAATTAATGTCGGCGCGACAACTGAAACGGAAATGAAAGAAAAGAAATTCCGCGTTGAAGACACGATTGCGGCTACCCGCGCGGCGCTCGACGAAGGTGTTGTTGCCGGCGGCGGACTTGCGCTGCTTGAATCCGCAAAAGTGCTCGAAAATATTCCTGACGGCTTGTCCGAAGATGAAAAAGTCGGATTTAAAATTGTCCGCAGAGCTTTGGAGGAACCGATTCGCCAGATTGCCGACAATGCGGGCATCGACGGCGCGATTATTGCCGACCGCGCAAAGGCGGAAAAGAAGGGCGTCGGCTTCAATGCCTACACCGGCGAATGGGTAAACATGATGGAAGCGGGAATCATTGATCCGGCTAAGGTTACCACTTGCGCCCTGAAAAATGCAGCTTCCATTGCGGGCACCTTGCTTACAACCGAGTGCGCGGTGACGGATATTCCTGAACCGAAAGCGCCTCCGGCTCCGGCAGGCGGAGACATGGGCGGAATGTACTAATATTCCTTCCATACGAAAAAAGTGCTTTTCAAAAAAATGGAAAACCGCTATACTGCGCCGCAGTTATGGTTTTCCATTTCTTGTGCGATTAGCTCAGCGGTAGAGCGCTACCTTCACACGGTAGATGTCATTGGT
>CAUTZW010000089.1:0-8941 GCA_963543045.1 uncultured Treponema sp. | reverse complement strand
ATTTATAATATGCATCATATCAACAACAGGTGAAAAAAGGAGTCGCTTTCAGATACGCTGCAACGGAAAAACTGACGAGCGGACGGCAGATCGAGTGAAGTCCTCTGCATCTAGTTTCACACTCCGCCCAGCGACGCTCCATCTAGCAAGTTTGTCGTCAGACAAACTTGAGGCAGGCGGTCAACAAGGTTAAGTCCTCACGACATCTCCCAGCCCGCCTGCTTTCTGACAAAACTAAAGCCGCTCTTTGAGCCAGCGCACTTCGTAGGGGGCAAGTTTTTGCGGTTCGCCGTTTTTATACAATTTGCCGGAAAGCAGGTCGATGCTTTCTTCCGACCATGCGCCGGTCGAAAATGCGGCAGGCGTTTCCGAAAAGTTTGCGACTACGTGAATCGTCGTGCGTCTGAATCCAAACACGTGCGTATCCTGCACGTCGTAGAAGAAAACATCGTTTCCGCCGAAAAGCGGTTCAGCGCCGCGCAGCACAATCAGCCGGCGCAAAAAATGTTCAAAATCCTTTTGCGACTCCAGCCGCTCATCGACATTCCAATACGTTTTAGTGCGGTGCAGCCAGCGGGAATCCGCGCTTTTATCCGGCTCTTCATGATAGGAATAATCGTTGAGTATCGCCTTTTCGTCGTTCGCATACAGCAGCGGAATGCCCGGCAGCGCAAACAAAACGGCGTACAGCATCTTCATACGCGCCACGGCCATTTTCCGGTACAGATCGTTGCCGAGCGTTTCCGCTTGTTCCAGCCCCGCAAGGCTCGCCATCGTTCCGGAAATGCGGCAGTCGCCCGTCGTCGGATTGAGCTGGAACGGTTCGCCGCGCGCAAAGCTGCCCTTAAAATGTCCGGTAAAAAAGCGGTTCAAAAACTGGCGGTGTGAATACGCGTTGATGCCAAGCTTGGCCGCATCCTCGTCGCTGAACGTCCAGCCGATATCGTCATGGCAGCGGATGTAATTGACCCACGTACAATGCGGCGGAATTGCCCACCGCCGCTGCATCGACACGGTGAGCAGGCGCGTATCCCGCGTTGCCGCCGTCGCCCAAAACAGCGCCATTTGCAGCGGGTTGTAGCTGAGGGAGCATTCCTGTTTGTTGACGTATTGCACAACCTGCTTCGGATGCACAATGGCCTCGCTCTTAAACTGCAAGCCTGGGCAGGCAATCCGCGCAACATATTGGAACGCTTGAATGAGCGTGTGCGTCTTCGGGAGGCTTTCGCAGGCGGTATTCTTTTCCTTCCAGACGAATGCAAGCGCGCTCAAGCGCAGCGCATCAATGCCGAGGTTTGCGACGAACAGCATTTCTTCGCAGACGGCAAGAAACACTTCTGGATTCGTATAATTCAAATCCCACTGGTATGAATGAAAGGTCGTCCACACCCATTCCTTTTCCCGCTCAAGATAGGTGAACGAACCGCGGTGCTCGGACGGAAAAACTTCATAAAGCCGGTCGTTCCACGCATCGACCTCCGCTTTATCTTTGTACATGTAATAGAAGTTTTTGTATGCAGGATCCCCCGCGCGCGCCTTCTTTGCCCATTCGTGCTCGTCGCTGGTGTGGTTAAAAACGAAATCGAGGACGAGCCGTATCTCATGCTTGTGGAATTCCTCCGCCACAAAACGCAAATCGTCAAGCGTGCCGAGCTTCGGTTGAACCTTCCGGTAGCTTGAGATGGCGTAGCCGCCGTCGTTTTTCCCCTCCGGACAATCGAAAACCGGCATCAGGTGCACGTACTTGATGCCGAGACTGTCGAGGTACGGAATCTTTTCGGCAAGCTTCCGGAGATTTCCGGCGAACAAATCAACATACAGCGTCATCCCGACCATATCTTGATTCAAATACCAGTAGCTGCCGTCCTTTTCCGCCGCTGCCGCATCATCATCGCACTGCTTCAGATACCCCGTGCGCGCGGCGGATGCGCGCTCCATTATCTTTTCGAGCCGCTTCAAAATATCGTAGAAATTCCAGTCGGTTCCGTATAACTCGTAGAGCCTTGCCGTCAGCAAAGACATATTTTCTTCAAGCCGCTTCTTATACATAGTCCTCCCTACCTCTCCGCCCGCAGATTCTACACCAATTTCCTCCATGCCACAATGCAGGGCGTGCAGTCGAGAAAGACGCGGTGAACGAGTAAGCGTATTTTCCGCACACATTCGTTTTCCATTAGAAAACGAACAGATGGATGGCATTTAGTCCGACTGCGCCTACCGGTTTAGCTAGCCGGTTTTGCGAAAGCGAAACCGAAAGCTGAAAGGGCGTGCAGACGAGAGAGACGCGGTGCCCAAGTAACCGTATTTTCTGCACGCATTCGTTTTCCATTGGAAAACGAACAGGCGGATGGCATTTAATCCGACTGCGCTTACCGGTTTAGCTGGCCGGTTTTGCGCAAGCAAAACCGGAAGCGGACAGTCGACTAAGTTAACACTGTAAATTCCATTATTCTGTCCGCCCCGTCCGTCCGCTATGGAATTACGATGCGGCTTACAGTGTTGGACTTTTCGATTTTGACGTGGGAGGGGATGGCGCCTTGCAGCGATTCTACATGCGAGATGATGCCGATCATGCGGTGTTCGCGGACTTCTTCGAGTATTTCGATCGCGTTATCCAGCGCTTCGCCGTCGAGCGTGCCGAAGCCTTCGTCGATGAACAGCGAGTCGAGCCGGATGCCGCCGCTTTTCGATTGCACGGTATCCGTGAGCGCGAGCGCCAAACTGAGCGACGCTTCAAAGATTTCGCCGCCGCTCAACGTGCCGGCAGTCCGCTCCCGGCCGGTGTGGGCGTCGTACACGTTGAGCTCAAGTCCCTGATAGCCGCGTCCCGCAGCGTCTTCCTTAAGCACAAAACGGTAGCGCCCCGCAGAAATGCGTTCAAAGCGGATGTTTGCCGCGCGGACGACTTCTTCCAGATACGCGCCGAGCGCCCATGAATCAAGCGGCTTACGCTGCGGATTCACGCCGGAAACATCGCGACCTAAGCGGATGAGCGCAGCATTTTCGGCGGAAAGTTTTGCGTATTCGCGTTCAAGACGGGCAATCCGCTCCTGCCGTTCGATAAAACGCGTTTTCTGAGCGGCAAGGTTCGTATCTTCGGTATGGAGCGCATCGATTTCGGCATGAGAGGTGTCAAGCGCCGCTTGAATTTCTAAAGCTTCGGCCAAAAACGGAGCGTCATCTTCGCCCTGCGTCTGCACCGCCGACAGCCGTGCGCCGACATCGGCGAGCTCCGCCTCATAGGCTTTCACCGTTTTTTGCAGCTCGTTGAACGCAGGACGGTTCAGGGAAGCGGCTTTGAGCGCATCTTCGCAGTCGAACGGGGACGCGCAGAGGGCACGCGCAAGTTTTTCTTCCGCCGCCGCCGCATCTGTTTTTGCCGCTTCGTGTTCGGCGCGGATATTTTTGACGGTCGTTTCCGCCGCAGTATGCGCGTTCTGCGCCGTATCGTAGGCGTTTTCAAATGCCGCGCACTGCTGTTCCAACTCATTTTTCCGGTGCAAGAGGGCGTTCTTTTCCGCGCGGATTTTCTCTTCGCTTTCAACGCCCTGCGTCTGCAAGGATTCAAGCGCCGCCTCCGCGCGCATGAGGCGCGCCGCAGCTTCCGATACGGTTTTACGCATCGCCTGCAATGCCGCTTCCGACGGGAGCGATTGCTTTACCGGAGCCGCTTCAGAATCCGCACTTTCTCCGGCAGCCTCTTGAATCTGCGTCAAAAGCTGAGCGGTAAACGATTCTTGCCGAAGGAGCCGGAGCTTTTCGGTCTCTCCGTTCCGGTTTGCCGCCTGAGCAAGCTTTGCCGCCTGCTTTGCGGTATCGATTTCCGCATCAAAATCATCGGTGCAGCGGAACAAGGGCGCCGGATGCGGATGCGCACAGGAGCCGCAGACTGGGCACGGCCGACTGTCGCGCAGCGTTTTGGCAAGGTCGCCCGCCGCATCTTTAATCCGCGCGTCTTCCTTTTTCGTCAAAAGTTCCGCGACGGCCGCTTCCGCCGCCTCAATGATGGCGTTGTTCTTCGCGGTTTCAGTTTCGATTTCAGCCAGTTTTGCCCGTATGGAGCAAAGCGCGCCGGAAGCAGCACGCCGGGATCGTTCAATATCTGTGCGCCGTTGCGCCCGTTCGGTATGCAGAACGCGGGCGCGGCCGGCGCGGGCAAGTTTTTCATCCGCCGCGTCGATTTGCCGCGAGAGCTCCGCCGCGCATTGTTTCCGCTCGTCGTTTTGCGCCCGTTGCGCATCCAGCGCGGCGTATTTTTCCTGAGCGTCCGCAAAAGCCGCCGCCGCCGCACTGATCGCGTTCGCCTGCTTTTCAAAGCGGAGGCGCGTTATGTCCCGCACGTGGAGCGGCTCTTGCAGCAAAAACGCGTCTTCCGCCGCGAGAAGCCGCGCTTTGTCGGCCGCAATGCGCTCCTGTTCGGCGAGCAGTTGCGTATGCCGCCGCCGAAGCTGCGCCGCCGTCCGGATCTTTTCGGCTTCGCTCCGCACTTCCTGCTGCCGCGCCGATTTTATTTCGATGAAACGGGTGAGCTCGGAAAGCTTTTGCGCGTTTGCCGAAAGTTTTTCCGAAAGGAGTCGCACCGTTTGCGCCGCTTCCGCCGCATCAAAGCCGCTCCGCGCGCCGTCAAGTTCAAGCAGCTTCGCTTTAATGTCCGCTTCCGCCGCATCCGACTTTTCCTTGATGGCGCGGACAATGTTCGTAAAATATTCGACCGGAAACAGTTTCGACAGCGTTTTTTGGCGGTCGCTCGATTTTTCGTTGAGGAATTTTGCAAATTCTCCCTGCGGCAGCAGCACGATTTGCGAAAATTCATCGCGGCTGAGCCCCATCTGCCGCTCAATCCGCGCGTTGATTTCCGTTTGATTTCCGCCGAAAAAAATCCAGTCGCCGCTCTTTTCGTCGAATTCTTCAAAAGAAACGTCTTTCTTTTGGTTTTTCGGCTTTCCGCTTTCACTGAATTTCTTTTCGATTACTTCGCGGTTGACGCGGAATCTCCGTCCGTTGAGCAAAAAGGTGAATTCGATAAAGGCTTTTGCATTTTCCGGCGCAAAATCGCTCCGGATGCGCACGTTTTCCGCGCCGCGTGCGCCGGAAGGTTTTCCGTACAGGGCGTAGGTCATCGCGTCGAAAATCGTCGTTTTGCCGCTGCCGGTTTTGCCGCTGATTAAAAACATATCGCCCAACTCGGAAAAGTCGAGCGTTTCGTCCGCATACGGGCCGATGTTGCACAGGCGAAGGAGGAGCGGTTTCATCGGTTGCCTCTGTATTCTTGCGCAAATTGTGCAAAGAGTTTGATTTCTTCCTGAAAAGCCTCGTCCGCATTGACCGCTTCGTCTCCATACACGGATTTGAGGAAGGCCGCCGCAAGCGCTTCCGGCGCGCTTTCTGCGGATGAAAGCAGTTTTCGCCGTTCTGCGCTCACTTCGCTCTCTTCGGCGGAAAAGTGCTGGCTTTCATACGCGAAGCTGAGCACGTTTGCGAATTTGGAGCGCAAAATGTTCATCGGGTTTGCGATGGCGCTCCGGTCGGTGCAAATGATTTGAATGTAGTCGTCCGAAAATGCGTCATACGTGTCGGAACGGTAAATAACGTCGAAGCGGTCGGTGATGACCGTGCAGCGGCGGAGCGGTTTAACGGGCAGCTTTTCGACAGTGCGCGAACCGTTTTGGACTGTAACGCGCAGCATACATTTTTCGATTGCGCTTTCATCGAAGGAATAGGCGAGCGGAGAACCGGAATAGTACGCGTTTTCCGCCGCTTTTTGGAATTTATGGAGGTGTCCGAGCGCGGCATAGGTAAAAAACGAAAGGGATGCGGCGTCGACCTGTTCCGCGTTACCAACGGCGATGCGTTCCGAATCGCTTCTGAGCGCGCCGACCGTAAAAAGATGCGCGCACAGCACGGCGTCCCTGCTGCCGAAGTTCTTTTTGTGCGCGTCGGCAATGTGCTGTACCGCCGCATCAAGGAGCGCCTGCTGCGTCCGTAGCGGTTCGGAAAAGTCGCTTGCTCCGTCATCCTGAGCGATGCAGCCCGCAGTCAAGTACGGCAGCTGATACACCGCAACATCCTTTACGATAACCGGCTCGCTCAGGCGCCGGGTGTCCGTGCAGATATGAATATTCGATTCGCCTAAAACATCCGCTGCAAAGGCGAGGCGTTCGGGACTGTCGTGGTTACCGGCTAAAAAAAACAGCTGCAATGCCGGAAAATCCCGATGCGCCTGCGATAAAAAAGCGCCCAACGCGCTGACCGCATCGGCCGGCGGCACTGCGCGATCGTAAATATCGCCGGGCACGATGAGCGCATCGTACGGCTCTCCGCTGTTTTGCGCCGCCTGAAGTTCCGCCGCTACCTGCGCCAAAAAAAACTTTTGATCTTCGAGAAGCGGCGAACCGAAAAACACCTTACCCAAATGCCAATCGCCTGTCTGTAGGAATTTCATGGACACAGTATATTGATGCGCCGGTCGGGAGGCTAGGCGGCGGGCGGGATTGCAGGCGCATTCGTGTTCAGTTCGGCGTGCTTCGGGAACCGGATTACTCCGCCGGCCGGTACGAAATCTTTTTAGCCGCACTTCCGCCGAGCGGTTCGCGTGTTCCGGCGCGCACTCGGCTTGAGCGGCTTGGTACGACTGCAAAGCGGTTGAGAGCCCTTAATGCGGAATGCGTCCGCTCCACAAAAGCCGCCGCGATTGTCGGTGCGGCGCGTACGGCCGGGTAAAAAGGCGGTGGAGCGGCGTTCGCAGGCGAAGATGCCGTTGCCGTCCGGACGGTAAGCCGCCGCACGGCAACATATCCCTTTGCAGTTCCGCGTTATTTTTTATTGCAATATACACAATTCCCGGATATAATGCGGCCCATGCGCTCCCGAAGCGGATTCATTCGGCGGACGTATATTTTTTTATAAGGAGCACTTGACATATATGCGCTACAACTCTAATATTACCCCCCCCCCCCCCCATATATAATTCTTTCTTTTTTTTATTCCACAATCACTATCCTCTTTTCTCTGTGCATAGCGCGTATTAGGCGGAATTGTATGTTTCCGCTAATGCGTTTTTATATTTCGGGCGTACGTTTTGCATGGCGAACGCTTACAAAGGAGACTTTTATGCTTAATGTTCACGGGAAAAAACGGCGCGTTCCTATTCGGCCAAACGCGACTGCTGGCCCATTGTCGCGCAGATTCCAGCCGCAGATGCGACTGCGTTACAAGAAATCTGGCCCGCCGGAGCGTTTCGTCACACACGCGCAGCGGACAGCTGACGTTTGCGCAACGAAATACGGCGCATTTGAACGCTCCGGAACCGTTCGCGTCATACGCAGCCGGAAAAATCGGAATCTTATACGGCGGACTATGGGCCGCGCGTATCTGTAACCCCGTTGCCTTGAGTATGCCGGACAAAAAGGAGTACCGGCGAATAAAAATCAATTTTAGGAGACTACCATGCACAAACGTTTTTCATTAAAGAACAAACTCATTCTCATCTTTGGACTGTTGACTGTCATTGCAACCAGTATTGAAGGAATGCTTGCAGTTCGTATTGCGCGTCATGCCGTTATCGAAAAGGTTAGCATTCACCTTACCGATAAAGCGGAAGATACGGCGGATATCATCGACGGTAACATCACCTCATTCTTTCAGCTGTTGGCCGGAGCTGCTCGTACTCCGCTGCTCAGCGATCCGTCTGTTTCCTATGAAGAAAAAGCCGCTTATCTAAATAAGGAAGCGGACTTCAACCCGAAAATCCACAAGATGAGCCTATGCGATATGCAAGGCAAACGGCATACGGAAGATCAAATCATCGATGTTTCCGACAGAGACTTTTTTATTGCAGCTTCGCAGGGAAAAAATTTTGTTACTGAACCGCTTGTATCCCGGCTAGACGGACATTTTGTCATTACGTTCTCGGTACCCGTTTATGACGACAATCACACTATCGTTGCCGTTTTGATTGCAACGGTCGAAACAAAGATTCTCTCTGACGATATTTCAAATATTGTCGTCGGCAAAACCGGCTACTGCTACATTATCGGCCCAACGGGAACCTGCATCGGACACAAAGATTATCAATTTGTCGAAAAACAAGTGAACGCCCTCCAACTAGTCCGAAGCGACGCTTCGTACAAAGATACCGCTCGTTTTATTGAGCGCGCAATGACTTCAACCAAGAACGAAGTCGACTACTACAACTTTAAGAACATCGAACATGTTTCGTCCTTTGCAAAAATGGAAACGTCGCAGTGGACGGTTATCATTAGTGCGCCGGTGGAAGAATTTACCGGCGCGGTGTCAACGCTGCGCATAACCATGCTTGCAATCGGAGTTGCAATCTTACTGGGCGCACTTGTAGTTGTTTATTTTATTGCCAGCGCGGTAATAAAGCCGATTCTGACAACCGTCAACGCGCTGCAAGGCATTGCGCAGGGCGAAGGAGATTTAACCGTCCGCCTGCCGATACACGGCAACGATGAAATTACCGACCTCTCCGAATACTTCAACCAAACGATTGCCAAAATAGGTTCGGCGATAAAGAGCGTAGACGACAACTCCGGCGTAATGCAGTCCATCGGCGACGAATTGTCAAGCAACATGACCGAAACAGCGAGCGCACTCAACGAGATTAGCGCGAACATCGAAGGCGTGAAAGAGCAGGCGATGACGCAGGCCGCAAGCGTTACGGAGACCGCCGGCACCGTTGGAACAATTATTCACACGATTGAAAACTTGAACGGCAGCATTGAAAGCCAGTCGGCAAGCGTCGTGCAATCCTCCGCAGCAGTTGAAGAGATGGTCTCAAACATTGCATCGATAACGCAGTCGTTAGAGAAGAGTGATAATATGATAAAAATGCTCGCAACCGCCACGTCCGAAGGCAAAACGACGTTGCAAAACTCCAACGCCGTTACCCAGAAAATCGCCGAAGCCTCCGGCGGCCTCA
>CAUTZW010000088.1:0-9101 GCA_963543045.1 uncultured Treponema sp. | reverse complement strand
GCGGCACGATAAATATTCAATTAACAAAAATATTCCATCCGTACCCAGTAAACGCTTCCGCTCCCAGTTTGCTCTGAAAACTGGGCCATGCGGCACGATAAATATTCAATTAACAAAAATATTCCATCCGTACCCAGTAAACGCTTCCGCTCCCAGTTTGCTCTGAAAATAGGGCCATGCGGCACGACATATATTCAATTAACAAAAATATTCCAGCCGTACCCTGTTATCGATCCCGCTCCCAGTTTGCTTCGCAAACTGGGCCAGGCGGCACGATATATATTTGATTAACAAAAATATTCCAGCCGCCTGCTTAGTAGAGCTCGTGGAGAAGGCGGTAGATTTTGCTGAGCTTTTCGCGGTCGGAATGAGAGAGCGGGGCATCTTTTTCGTCGGCAAGAGTTTCGAGGGAGGACAAACTTTCGTTGAGCGCGGTGGAAAAGCCGCGGCTGACCTTGAAGTAGTACGTTCCCCGCCCGTCGGTGAACAGGCAGATGAAGCCGTATTCGCGGCTTTTTTCTTTTGCGACGGCAACGCGAAGGATGTTCGGGGCAAGTTTTAACAAGGCGCTGGCGCCTTCTTTGTCGGCGATGTTGATGTTCGTTTTGCGCCCCCACGATTCATTTGCAAGCGGCGAAAGATTCAGCAGGCGGGCAATCCGCGCAATGAGGGTGAGCTTTTCGCCTTCAAGCAGCGAGTAGCCGTTAGAATACACGACTTTTCCCTTGAGTTTTGACGGCGGCAGCTCCGGTTTTCCGGTTTTGACGGCGCGCATGAGGCTTTCATACGGCAAAAGCGCCTGCCCTTTGCCTTTTCCCTTTTGCACTGCAAATATTTCTCCGCCGAACGCAACCGTTTCTTCTCCTTTTTTGCTTTTATCGTCGGCCTTTTTCTCCGATTTATCCTTTTTCTTGCCCTTTGCCGATTCGTAGTCTTCCGAAATCTTTTCAAGCGTGCGTTTGGCCGGCTTGCAATTCGACAAGCGCGTAAGCAGTTCCGGTGAAATTTGTTCAAGAATCGGTTTGGTGAGCGGAGAAACGCTCATTGCAAACATTCGCGAAGTGCGGACGATTTCGCCTGCGACGATGTACAGCGGGTCTTGCCGGAACATAACCGAGCCGGGGTGGATGCAGATGCGGTCGGTCGTTACGCTGCGGTAGTTGTCGCGCCCAATCCTCATGCAGACGAATTGAATCATGCCCGCACCGATGCAGCTCAAGTAATCCGCCCGACTGCCGCCGCCGGTTATGGGGATTTTCATTTGCGACACGATGTCCCGCAGCTGCTCGTTAATGTTCGCAATTTCATTCATAATTTTTTCGTCGAGGTAGTTGCTCGTGCAAAATCGCGTTTTGTTCGGCGCATCTTTGAACGCCTGAAAAATATTCAGGTAGGACGCAAAATCCCCCTGCATATCGCGGAATGCGTGATGGGCTTTGCGCGCTTCCATTTCTTCACCGGGCGGCAGGGCGAACGGCGAGTTTGCCGACAGGAAGGACGAGGCGACGAGCGCTTCTTCAAGTACGGCCGGAAAGCGCATGATGGCTTCGACGATGATGCGGCTGATGCGCGGCTCAAGCGGAAAGGCGACCATGAGCTTGCCGATTGACGAAAGGGTGTTGTCGGGATCGAGCGCGCCGAGCATATTGAGCGTGTCTACTGCGCCGGAAATGCCTTCGCGCCCCGGCGGAGAGATAAAATCGAATCCGTGAAAATCCGTGATGCCGAGGTCTGCCATCTGCAACACGACTTCGCTCAAATCGGTGCGGTAAATCTCTTCGGTTGTGTACATCGGCCGCCTGTCAAAGTCTATCCGCGCATACAGGCGGTAGCACGTGCCCTCGCACGTTCGCCCCGCGCGTCCGCGCCGCTGGCTGCAACTGGCCTTGCTTACCGACGTTTCCGTCAAGCTGGAAGTAAAGGTGCGGGGATTGTAAAAGTTCATCTTGGCAAGCCCCGAATCGATGACGGTGGTGATGTCCGCAATCGTTACCGACGTTTCCGCAATATTCGTCGAAATGACGATTTTCTTTTTGCCGGCCGGCGGTTTTTTGAAGACACGTTCCTGTTCCTCTTTCGGCAGACGGCCGTAGAGCGGCAGCACGTGAATCTTGCGGGCAAAGGACGAGGAAACGAGCGCCCTCATGCAGTCCTTGATAATTTTTTCGCCCGGCAGGAAGATCAGCACACCGCCTTTGTCTTTGTTGTCGAGGACGCGCGCAACGATGCCGCAGATTTTTTCGATCAGCGCGGCGCTGGCCGCATCGGTGGAGGCGCCGGCGGTAACGGCAGGCGGATCGTAAATCATCGTAACCGGATAGGTGATGGTGTCGATAGTAACAATCGGGCAGCCGTCAAAATAGGCGCTGAACGCTTCCGCATTCATGGTTGCAGACGAAACGATTACTTTGAATTCCGGCCGCGCGGCAAGAATCCGCTTTAAAAGCCCGAGCACAAAGTCGATGTTCAAGCTCCGTTCGTGCGCTTCGTCAACCATAATCACCGAATATTTCGAAAGCCACGGATCAAGTTTAAGCTCTTGTAAGAGGATGCCGTCCGTCATGATTTTTATTTTGGTGGACAAGTCGGTTTGATCTTCAAAGCGCATCTTGTAGCCGACAAGTCCGGGGTAGGTGGTGTGCAGCTGCTTTGCGATGAACTCGCTGACGGAAAGCGCTGCAATCCGGCGCGGCTGCGTAACCGCAATCATTCCGGCTGCGGCATAGCCTGCCTCATACAAAATCACGGGGAGCTGCGTGGTTTTGCCGCTGCCGGTCGGGCTTTGCACAACAACAACTTGATTTGTTTTTAATGTTTCGAGAATCCGGTCTTTTTGCTCGTAAACGGGCAACTTTTTCCAATCTACTGCCATACTGTCGTTTCCTTGTGTTTTTCCGTGATTTGCTTGCGCTGCATAAGGTAGTGCGCCCAGTCTGCGCGGCCGTTTGTCTTTAATGACGAAATAAAATCGTCGTCCAGAAAGCGTATAACGAATTCCCGCGCGGGCGTGATATACGTTGTAATGAAATACGGTTTTGTCTCTGCGATGACGGGTTTTTCATTCCCGCGTTTAGTAACCGTTACTTTGAGCAAGAGGCCGTCGCCGGTGTCGTCTCGCGGCGTTGCAGGAGAAGCGAACTGCGGCTTGGTACGTTGCGCACTGATGGTGTTGCCGTTCCCGTACATGACAAGCTTTACGCGGCGTTGCGCGTCTTTTTGTCCGTATATTTGCCAGTCGCGCACGACGTGCGGGTGGTTCGCCCAGATGATGTCGATGCCCGCATCCAGCAAGGAGCGGTAATGGCGTTCCCGCGCGTCGCTAAAGTCCGCAATATATTCGGCTTCATCGGAATGAACGGACAGCACGAATAGGTCGCACGGGTGTTCCGCCCGCAGTTTTTGCACAAACGCTTTGAATTCGGCGCGGGCTTCCTCCTTTGACGGAACGTAATTGAGGTAGTCGGTGAAGGAAAACGGCCGATTTAAAAGCTCGGTAACGGCGCAAAAAAGGATTGTCCAGCCGTCTTTGCGTATAACCTGATAGGTAAACGCGCCGCCTTTTTCGTCCCGGATGCCGCTGAAAAAAAGCGGACGCGCGGAGGCGCGGTATTTTTCCTGTACGGCGGCCGCCCATGCGCGCGTTTCAAGGATTCCCTCAAGGCCTTGATCGTTTGAATGGTTGTTCGCGGTGGAAAATACGTTGAATCCCGCTGCGATTGCCGCTTCCGGATAGGTATTCTGCATATTGAAGTCGGGATAGCCGGAAAAGGGACGGCCGTTTACAACGGGCGATTCGATATTTGCAAAGGACAAGTCGCACGAAGAGACGAGCGGCGTAACCGCCTCCCAGATTTTTCGGTAATCTTGCATATTGTAATTCGGCGTGTGCGCCATAATGTCGCCGGCAAAAAGGAGCGTAAGGCTTTCGTCCTGCACGATTTCAGGTTCGGGCGCAGGTTCCGGAATCGGAGGCGCATTGGGCAGCGGCTCAGGCGGCGTTACGCAGGAAAAAATGAAAAAAGCGCCGGCGATAAGTAATGATAATAGAGAATATTTTTTCATATTGCAGTCGGAGAAAGCATCGACGCGCCAAAAGACGCGCCGACTGTCTTTACGCCTGTTCCCCCGCTTGAACCAATGTGATTGCAGAGGTGGTAACGATGTCGTCAACTGAACAGCCGCGGCTTAAATCGCTGATAGGCTTTGCAAAGCCTTGCAAAATCGGCCCATAAGCGTCGGCCTTTGCCAGCCGCTGCACCAGCTTGTAGCCGATGTTGCCCGCGCTTAAATTCGGGAAAATGAGCGTGTTCACCTTGCCGGTAATCGGGCTTCCGGGCGCCTTGAGCGCGGTTACTTCCGGAATGAGCGACGCATCGGCTTGCAGTTCGCCGTCAAGCAAAAGATTCGGCGCCTTCTCGTGCGCTTTTTTGACGGCCTCCTGCACTGTTACGACGGAATCGAGTTTTCCGCCGGAGCCTTTTGTCGAAAAGGACAGCATCGAAACGACCGGCTCGCACCCCAAAAGCGCGCGGCAGGATGTCGCCGCAGCTACCGCAATGTCGGCAAGCTGTTCGCTGTCCGGCTCCGGAACGACGGCGCAGTCGGAAAAAATGAGCATTCCCTTGTGCCCCCACTTTTCATCGTGCGTATCCATGACAAAGCAGGAGGACGCGGTAGACGATCCCGGAGCCGTTTTGATGATTTTAAGCCCCGCACGGAGCAAGGACGCCGTCGATGAAATCGCGCCGCTGACCATTGCATCCGCCTTACCGAGCCGCACCATCATCGCGCCAAAGCTCAGCGGATCCTTTTCGATATATTCGCGGGCGCTCTGCTCCGTAACTTCCGGCTGGCCGGTACGCTTGTCGATTTTCCCCTTGCGCAGCTCAAAATATTCCTTTCCAAACGCATCAAGCCACTCGGAAGCGGCCGGATCGATAATATCAATTCCTGCAAGGCTAACGCCCTTCGCCGCCGCAGTCTTTTCGATGTCGTCTTTCTTTCCAATCAGCGTGAGCTTCGACACCAGCCCTTCCGCGACAATCTTTGCCGCAGCTTGCACCGTGCGTTCCTCCGCCCCCTCCGGCAGCACTAAACTCTTCTTAAAACCCCGCGCTTTCGCTTTCATTTCCGCAACAAAATCCATAATACGTCTCCAAAAAGTGATTTTCTCGCCCAGTATAGCACAGCACCGCCCCTTTTGCGAGTTGCGGCGACACATTGTTCGATGCGTAAGCGGTTGAAAAGAAAAAGAAACCGCCGCCGGACGCGCGTATTACCTTACCGGCGGCGGTAGCTGCAAGCGGAAGGCGTTTAATCAACGCGCCACCGCATGAAACAACCTGTTCGATTGCATCGTTTGTGAATGGTCTAATATTTATTTGCGATATAGCCCGCCCACATATCATTGTCGATAATGGATTTATCGGAATTGTGCAGCTTGAACGGATAGCTTTTTGAAAGGCTTCCGGCAATTAGTTTGACTTTTGCGCCGCCTTCATCGCTTATAACAATCTTACATTCCGTATCTTTGCCGGAGAATGTGCGGAACATGTCGTCAAGCGACTTTCTGTCGATTTCGACGGCAACGATGCTGTGCTGCAGCATGTCCTGCCTAAAATCATGGGCAAAGCTTTGCGCGACGACCGTATGGATGCCGCCGACTCCGATTGCGCCCGCAGCTTGTGCGCGGGGCGTTCCGCATCCGAAGTTTTCCCGCGCTATAATAACTTTCTTTCCGGCGGTATCGCTTTTCGAATTGAAACCGTCCAATTTTAAATCCTCAAAAAGGTACGGCGCCAGCTGTTTGGAATTTTCCGTCACATATTTTTCCGGAATAATTTCATCAGTGTTGATGTCGCTGCGGTTCAAAAAAAGCACAGTGCCGCCAAATTGTTTCATAGTTTTCCTCCATGAATCGATTGATGTATTGGATATGGATAATTGCATTGGTTTTGCGGTAAAAGCCGACCGGCGGCTCCCGTCTGCCGCCTCCGAGAACGCCGCGCGCGCATCCGGAAAAACAGAGCACCGAGCCGCTTTCCAAAACGGAATTGCGCTTTTTCCGGAAGGCGGCCGAAAAGGATACGCTGCGGTTCCGGCAGATTCCGATACTTCATACGTTCGTCTGCGCCCGCCGGGGATTGCAGCCAATAAAATGAAGCGCGGAAAGCCGCGTGCGCCGCGTGCGGAACGGAACGCGGATACGGCAGTCTGCCGCGCACGACAAAAACAAGTGTACCGTCCGCCGAACGCCGCATTTTTTCAAACCGGTAACGGTTGACCCTCCGCAGGACTTCTCTTCCGGCAAGTTCTCCGCGGCGCAAGCGCGAATCTCTACGCACACAAGCAAGCCGCAGTTGCCGCCGCCTGCACGCCGCACGGATAGCGGACTCCTTTTATAGCGATTTAGAATATCCCGAGTACACGCTGCGGGATTGGATAAACGAATGGCGCGGACGGCAGTTTTCATTTCAGTTGAGTACGGATACGCCGGCGGATTCTATGGCTGCATTTATTGCATCTTCAATTCCGGACGTGCTTTCATCAAAGTCTGCAAGCACCTGCGATTTTTCCGGATTGGCAACTACATTTGAAACGCCGGGAACGGCTTTAACTGCCGCATTTACTTTTTCTGCTGTATCGTCGTCGAACATGCCGGCGACATAAATCTTTTTCTGCATACTTACTCCATGCTTTTTAATCTTGTATATAACTATAAAGCATAAAAATGCTATGTTCAAGCAAAATCCTTACCGCCGCATTCGGCCCCGCGCGGAACGCAAAATCAGCGCTTCCGCCGGATTTTGGGCGCAGCGCTTTTCCGTTCTTTCCGCAGGGCAAGCAGAGAAAACGCTTGACTTTTTATATACCGGTCGGTATATAGAGCCGATGAAACAGGATTCGTATAGCGTCATTCTTGATGCGGCATGCGCGCTCTTCGCATTGAAGGGATACGACAATTCCGCCGTTCAAGATGTGTGCGAGCGGGCGGGGCTGACGAAGCCGTCGCTCTACTATCAGTTCGGCAGTAAGGCGGGATTGCTGGAAGCGCTTATTGCGCAGCGCGGAAAGCCGTTACGGGAGTCGATTGCGGCTGCGGCGGAGTACCGGCATGATTTTCAGGGAACGCTTACGGGCATTCTGGCTGCGGCGTTGGCGTTCGCCCGGAAGGACACGCTGTTTTTCCGGCTGCACCGTTCGCTCTCCCATGCGCCGCCGGAATCTGAGGCGCACGCCATCCACCTGCCGTTTGATCGGGAAATCGCATCGTATTACGAAAAACTGTTCGTGCAGTCCGCCGCCGAATTCGGAAATATGCGGGGAAAGGAAACGCTCTATGCCGTGCTGTTTCGGAATGCGGCGCTTTCCGCCGCTTTTGCCGACATCAACGGCCAGCTTGCCATCGATGAGGCGGCTGCCGGAAAAATAATTCATTCTTTTATTTATGGAGTTGCAAACGGATGAAACGGGAACTTACGCAATTGTTTTTTTATCATATTTATCCGCTGAGGCTTTGCGGATGCCCGGAACGGAATAATTTTTGTTCGCCTGCCGGAGACGGCTTACGGAGGCTCGCGGAGCTTTTGCCATCGATTGCGGAGTTGGGGTGCAATGCGCTCTATATCGGGCCGCTTTTTGAATCGACGGCGCACGGCTACGATACGGTTGACTACTTTCACGTTGACCGCAGGCTCGGCAATAATGAGGATTTGCGTTCGTTCGTGGAGCGCGCGCATTCGCTCGGCATTGCGGTTGCGCTGGATGCGGTTTTCAATCACACCGGCAGAGACTTTTTTGCTTTCAAGGATATTCAGGCGCACGGGGAGCATTCCGCCTATCGCTTTTGGTATAAAAATATTCAGTTCGGCAGGCAGAGCTGCTTTGGGGATCCTTTTGAATATGAAGGGTGGGCTGGATGCAAAGATTTGGCGAAGCTGGACGGAGACAACGGCGATGTCCGCAATCATCTTTTTAGCGCGGTAAAAACGTGGATTGAGGAGTTCAAAATCGACGGGCTGCGGCTCGATGCGGCTGACGTGCTGTCTTTTTCATTCATGGATGCGCTAGCTTCGCATTGCAAGACATTGAAGGAAGATTTTTTCCTAATCGGCGAGGTTGTGCACGGCGACTACAACCAGTGGCTTACGCGCGGACGGCTGGACAGCGTGACGAACTATCAGCTCTACAAGGGCTTGTGGAGCAGCTTTAATGACGGCAATTTTTTCGAGATTGCGCATAATCTTGAGCGAGAATTCGGCGCGGGAGGACTGTATAAAAACGCGCCGCTGTATAATTTTGCCGACAATCACGATGTTGACCGCGTTGCGTCCGTCCTCAAAGACGAGCGGCATTTGTTTCCATTGTACGGAATGCTGTTTACGATGCCGGGAGTTCCTTCGATATACTACGGAAGCGAACGAGGCGTAAAAGGACGGCGGCAGAACGGCAGCGATCGTCAATTGCGCCCGATGCTCCCGCCTTTTGCGGCAGCCGTCCCCGATTTTGCAGCTCCGTCCGTCGATTCAGGGGCCCTCACCGACTGCATGAAACGCTTTGCCGCCATCCGGAACTCGTGCCGCGCCCTGCAATGCGGCTCCTACCGGCAGCTGGCAGTCGCCAACAAGCAGTTCGCCTTTGCCCGCAACATTGACAGCGAAGAGGTCATCGCCGCATTCAATGCCTCCTTCGATGAAGCCGTCATCTCGCTCAATGCCGTCGGCACATACGAAGACATACTGAACGGCGGCGTGTTTACAGCGGAAGCGCTGCGCTCCTTGCGGCTTCCGGCTTGTTGGTTGCGAGTTCTCAAGCGGGTTGGGTGAGGCGGATGCCGCGACGTGTACGGCACGAGAGCGCACCGCGTGTACCCGCTGAACGCGGAACCTCCGGTGCGTGTCGTGCGCAAAAGCCCTCTCATTGTATGTTCGTTCGGTTTTATATATAGTTACGTCATGTTCGTTCGAATAGTAAATGTGTATGCAAAAAATCGATGCTGCGTTTCAAACCTCTTGACACGTATTTTCGCGCTCTTAAAATCTCGGTGCTCGGTGCTCGGTGCTCGGTGCTCGGTGCTCGGTGCTCGGTGCTCGGTGCTCGGT
>CAUTZW010000087.1:0-9503 GCA_963543045.1 uncultured Treponema sp. | reverse complement strand
CAGGACATGTATGCGGTTTCAAACACCGTTTGTGCAGTCCGCTATGTGTTCTCCGGCAAGTTTTTCGGTCGTCTTTGTGGAAGCGGAAATCAACAATCCCGGACGCAAAGCGGACTTCGAGCAGGTTATGCGGGCTTCGCTTTTAGCGAACATGATAATTTATTTTTTCTACAGGTAGGAGATTTGATATGGCAGGAATGTATCCAGATAACAAGGAGATAACGATTTACGGCAAGAAAGTGCAATGGCCCGGCGTTGATAAAAACGGCAAGTTTACGAACGGCAGTTTTTCCGATCCGCATGAACCGCCGAGCTTCATCCCGGCAGGGACGATAAACTTGATTTTGGATAATCTTTCAGAATTGATAACGAAGCTCGGCGGAAAACCGGATAACACATCCGTAACGCAGCTTGCCGGACTGTTTACATCCGCCATTCAAGCAAACAAGGGAATCATGCGGGACGAAGCCGGACGGGCGAAGGTCTCACCTCCTCACGAAGCTGACGATATTGCCCGCAAAGCGGATGTGGATGCGGAAGCGCAAGTGCGAACACAAGCGGTAAGTTCCTTGGCGCAATCCTTTCAGCTGTCGATAAACGCAGAATCTAACGCGCGGGAAGGCAAAGACAATGCCCTCTCCCAAAGCATTGCCGCGCATACCGGTGGCCGTTCTAAGAACCTGTCTAAGCTCTTCTAAGCAGCAGCGATATAAAAGTCAGTATCATAAATTGCAGTGCGGTATTGTACTTTCTCTCGCAGTTTTTCCAAAGTCTGTGCTGCTTATCAAGTCATGCAAAGCTTCATTCCACTATCCAGCGTTTGGGAATTACTGTGAATGTATGTAATTTATTGCGTTTGACTACTTGTACTGTTACTTTCTCGCCCAAAACTGCCTTTACTCCATCGGCAAACGGCTTTCCGCTATACCCTCCATCACACAAAATGCTTTTTACTTCTGTCAACTCTTCTTTATTATCCTTAAAAAGCGAGCAATGCACCGTTTCTATCGGTCACATTGGCTGCCGTTATGGCAAGGGCATGCGGGAATCCTTGTGTATCGACTGCTATATGCCGCTTTATCCCTGATATTTTTTTGCCCGCATCGTATCCTTTTTCCTCGGCGCTGTCGGTATTTTTAACACTCTGCGCATCTACTATAAGAAAGCTCGTCTTGCAGGAATTCCGCCCCTGTTTTATACGAGCATCGCCAATTAATTTTTTAGGCATTGATGTAAACGGCTTTGCTGCCCATCCTGCAGCTTATTCCATATGCTAAAATAATAGTAGACAGTAGTCCATTTGGGAAAAACTTCCGGCAGCATACGCCGCTGGCAACCGCTTTTGAGCAGGTACAGTACGGCACAAAATACTTCATACAACTCTACTTTTCTTGGTGCGGTCTTTTTCCGTCCGCTTTCTAATAACGGGCAGATTTTGTTCGAATTGTTCGCCGTTATATTGCTGGGATATTTATACATTTGCACCTGAGCAAACGAGGGCTGTCAGAAAAGTCCTCCGTTTCCCCTTTTAGACTATCTTGCTTCAAAAAATACATTTGTCGTACGTTTTGCCTCCGTAAAACATGCCGCGAGCAGTACTTCCATCTGTGTTCGTCTGCTTCTACTTTCCTGCTTTAAGCATTCCATATCCCTTTTATACATTTGCGCTTGAGCAAGCGCGGGCTGTCAGAAAAGTCCTCCGTTTACCCCTTTTAGACTATCTTGCACCTCAAAAATATATTTACCGCACGTTTTTCCTCATGGAAAAACGTGAAGCGGGAGGTACCTCCATTTATGTCCGTCTACTTCCGCGCTCCCGCTCTAAACATTGCATATCCCTCTTATACATTTGCGCTTGAGCAAACGAGGGCTGTCAGAAAAGTCCTCCGTTTTCTCATTTAAGACTATCGTGCACCCCAAAAATACATTTACCGCACGTTTTTCCTCCGGAAAAACGTGCAGCGTGCGGCACCTCCGTTTATATCTGCCAAGTTCCGCATTACCCGCTCTAAGCATTGCATATTGCTCTTATACATTTGCGCTGAAGCAAACGTCGGCTGTCAGAAAAGTCCTCCGTTTACCCTTTTAGACTATCTTGCACTCCAAAAATACATTTACCTCATGTCTTACTCCGGAAAAACGTGCGGCGTGCGGCACCTCCGTTTATATCTGTCAAGCTCCGCATTACCCGCTCTAAGCGTTGCATATTACTCTTATATTTGCGCTTAAGCAAATGTGGGCTGGCAGTAAAAATTTGAATCTGGTACATAAATCTCATGTCGCCAGCCGTTTATTCTTGCCATCGCTTTTCTCGGCTTGTTATATTTTGTGGTAATCGAAAACTCAAAAAAGAGGTAAAGAAATTGGCTAAACATGAATTTCAGACGGAAGTGAACCAGCTTTTAAAGCTCATCATTCATTCACTGTATTCCAACAAGGATATTTTCCTGCGCGAAATCGTTTCTAATGCGTCGGACGCGCTGGATAAGCTCAAATATCTGACCGTTTCCGACGACGCGTACAAGGCGATTCAGTTTGACCCGCGTATCGACATTTCGTTTGACGAAAAAGACGGTACGCTTACCGTGCAGGATAGCGGAATCGGCATGGACGAAGAAGACTTGCAGAACAATCTGGGAACGATTGCGCGTTCGGGCACCAAAGCATTTCTTGAAAAACTGTCTGCCGACGCGGCAAAAGATTCCGCGCTCATCGGGCACTTCGGCGTGGGATTTTATTCGGCATTTATGGCGGCAAAAAAAATCGACGTGTATACGCGGAAAGCCGCTGCCGCTTCAAAACTTTTGCATTGGGCAAGCGACGGCACAAACTCTTATGATTTGGACGAAGCGGGCGCGGACAGCGAGGAGGCGAAACGCTTCGGATTCGATAAGACGGACAAAAACGGAACTGCAATTGTCATGCACTTAAACGACGACAGCAAGGAGTACGCGAGCCGCTGGAAAATCGAAGAGCTTATCAAACGCTACAGCGACCACATTGCCTTCCCCATTTACCTGCACTACACACAAAATCAATACGACGACAAAGGCAACGTCAAGTCTTCCGAAAACAAAATCGACCAAGTAAACAGCGCGTCTGCATTGTGGAAAAAGCCGAAGTCGGAACTGAAAGCCGCCGACTACAATGAGTTTTACAAGACAATCGGACACGATGGCGACGATCCGCTCATGCACATTCACACGCACGCGGAAGGCACGCAGGAATACACGACGCTTTTCTTCGTACCGCAGCGCGCTCCGTTCGATATGTATCAGGCGGACTACAAAAGCGGCGTAAAACTCTACGTTAAGCGCGTATTTATTACGGACGACGACCGCGAGCTGCTGCCGGCGTATTTGCGTTTTGTGCGCGGCGTTATCGATTCGGAGGATTTGCCGCTCAACGTCAGCCGCGAGATTTTGCAGCAAAACCGCGTGCTTGAGGCGATTAAAACGCAGTCGGTGAAAAAGCTGCTTTCCGAATTCAAAAAGATGGGAGAAGCGGCGGATAAAGCGCGCGGCTCGGAAAACCCTTCCGACGATGAAAAAGCGGCAATCGAAAAATGGAATAAATTTGTTGCCGCATTCAACCGCCCGATGAAAGAAGGCTTGTACGGCGACTACGCAAACCGCGACGAAATCGCGGAAATCGTGCGCTTTAAGAGCACGGATAAAAGCGGCGACGGCGACGGCAACTGGACGAGTTTTGCCGCCTACGTTCAGCGTATGAAGCCCGAACAAAAAGCGATTTACTACATCACCGGCACGGACGAAAAGAACCTCCGCGAAAATCCGCTTTTGAAAGCGTACACGGACAAAGGCTTTGAAGTGCTCATCATGGCGGACGAAATTGACGACATCGTAATTCCGGGCTACGGCAAGTACAAGGAATTCGACTTGAAAGCCGTCAACCGCGCAGGAAGCGACGAGGAACTTGGCGTAAACAAAGAAGAAGCGGAAAAAAAGGAAAAAGAGTTTAAGCCCGTCGTCGAAAAGATTCAAAAAGCGCTTGAGGGCAAAGTCAAAGAAGTAAAATTGAGCAAACGCTTGTCTTCCGAAAGCCCTTCGTGCATTGTCGTTGACGAAAACGACCCGTCGTTCCAGATGGAACGCATGATGAAAGCGATGGGACAAGGCGGACTTGCCGAAGTCAAACCGATTCTTGAAGTCAACGGAGAGCATCCGCTTGTTGCAAAACTCAAGGATGCAAGCGATGACGCCTTTATCAAAGACGTTTCCGAAGTCCTCTTGAACCAAGCCCTGCTGATTGCCGGCGTTGAAATTAAAGAGCCTGCGATTTTCGTGCGCCATTTGAACAATCTGCTCAGCAAGTAATCGGCGGACAGCATAAATTCGGTTTGACAGACTTAATCGGTTTTCTGTCCGCTTAACGTTTTGCCTGCGGGCAAAACGTGTAAAGAATAACCGATCATGGATGAGCGTATCGGCGGACTGGCAGACGGGAGAAACGGAGTTTGAAAGATTTAACGGGTTTTCCGTCCGCCGGCAGTTTTGCCTGAAGGCAAAACTGCGTAACAGCTCCCTTGTGGGTATATCACAAGGGAGGAAATGGGCGGGAAGTATGGTACTGGCGTACCGAGAGAGCCGCAGGGGATTTTATTTTTTTCTCCGGCGGCGTTGCTTTTTTCCTGCGGACAGCGTGTAGTCTGCTTGCGTTTTGTGTGAGGGCGGATACGACCTGCGTCCGATTATAGTTTTATCTAAAGGCGAAACGTGCGGAAAATATGGTGCAGACGTACGCAGTGCGCCGCTGGAGATGATTTCTTCTCCGGCGGCGTTGTTTTTTTGACGGCTGGCGGCGCGTTGTCCTCTTGCGGACGGTGTGTGGGCAAATGTTTCGTTCGGCTGTACGGAAACTGGGCTGCTCGTGCAAGAATACACAATCCCGTTATTTGATTCAACGAAGATCCACGCCGAAAAAATGTTGAAATAATGCCATAAAAATTACTGGAAAACCACTTCTGCTTGCTTGCTGATTCGTGCGTCATATTTTGCGCCGTTTGCTTCGTGCTTTCGCTCTAAAAATACGCCAATCCGCGTGACAGCCTTTCGATGTTCTGAGTCAGCGTTTTCAGCATGATGATTACTTCCTCAAAAAAACATCGCCGGATAAATTAAACAACAGGCCAGATGGCATATAGATACAGAGCGTTTGCAACGAGCTGTAAAACTTGCAATCACAAAAGCCGGAATCACAAAAATGACGGTTGACGCACATTATGACATTTGTTTGCTGGTTACCATCTGGAAATAGAGTCTGATATTAGAACAATTTAAGAACTACAAGTATTTTTGGGAAAAGCAGATAGTTTTGTTTGTTGATATCTTGAATATGCTGCGTAAAACAGCGCTCAACCTCATCCGTATATATAGCTACTTTTCTTATAAAATCGCATCAAGCGTCTCAGCAGCAGAACCGTAGTTATGTACTTTACTTGCAATATTTCGCTTCAAAGCACTCCATGCATGCTCAATAGGATTATGTTCCGGTGAATACAGCGGTAGAAAAATTGATCTTTGTGAATGTTTTTTCGCAATTTTATGCAAGATCTCTTTTTTATGGAAAGCTGCGTTGGCCATGATAATGACAAGGCCTTGAGCAGCTCATCCTTAAACCGCGGTTCAAATAGAGGTGCCTTCATCGTTCCGCCGGAGATGAATGGAGCGATCAATTTGCCCTTGCACTGCCCCGCGACAAGGCCGATTCGCCATGACACTTGCTGCTGATGCGTATATTGACGCGTTGGTCACGAGAGCTGCGGGCATATCGGCGATACCTCTGTGTTTCGATGCCGGTTTCATCAGTATATACGAGCTTTTCTTCGGGACCGTCTTTAATTTTCTCCGGATACGTCGCTACTTTCTCGGAAGCTTGCTCTTTTTTTGCATGATGCCGAGCTTGCGCAATCGTTTCAACACAGATGAGGAGCAGCAGCCAAATACTTCCTCAATTTCTTTAAGGTAAGTATCGGATGCTCTTGCATATATTCGATACGTTTTTCAAGAATAATTTTCTTCTTGACAGGCCGCCTGACTTTCCTTTCTATGTTGCCGGTCGTCTTATAGCGCTTGCGCCATGCGATGACCGTTCCGATATGCACTTTGAATACCGCCGTGGCTTGGGTCAATGTGTGCCCTCTTTCTACATATCCAATTACTCGAAGTCTTAAGTCTTTGCTGTAAGCCATGTGGGGAGGATAGCAGATTTGTATTTTATTTTAAAGGCAAGTAGTTCAGAGCCTTTTCCCGCACACAATGAATATCCTCATCTACACACAGCCTCGCACCTCAGCCGTTTTACCGCACAACAAAACAACGCAGGACGGACAAGCAAAGCGACACAGGCGACACCCATCCAGCGCACGTGCATTTGCCGTGCTGCAACGATACAAAGTGCACGGATAACGAGGCACTGGATGAGTATAAGGCCTTCCCGCACGCAATAGACACCCTCGTCTACACGGCCGTAGACTCAATCGGTTTACACAACAGCAACACAACTTGGGACGGACAGACAAGGCGTGACAAAACAGGCGACAGCTCTCCGGTAACGCATGAGCATGTGTTGAAAGAACATAATACGAAACACATGTCCAACAGGATGGGCATACAGCAGCCCTCCGGTGCACACCCATTCACTAAGAGGGGCAATACGAAGCAGAGCGCGCAATAGTTTTTCGTCTACCTACACGGCCGCCCCCCTCAACCGATTTACCGAACAGCAACACAACGTGAAACGGACAGACAAGCAGCACACACAACACCTCTCCGGCGCACGTTCATTTGCCGCGCTGCGACAATACGAAGCGCACGGACAACGAGGCAATAGGATGGGTACAATGCCTTTCTCGCACACAATGAGCCCCCTCATCTTCACAGCCGCACCCTCAGCCGGTTCACCGAACAGACAGCAGCCCCACGACATACACCCATTCGCCGAGATGTGAGCAATCCGAGCCTGCGCTGTGTTTTATATCAAATCGAGTTGCAGCTCCAGCCGGTGAAAGGCGTCTTGCTGCCCTGTCTTTTCGGCGTAGTCTCTAAACCAGCGGTAGAGGGGATGCTGCCACTCTGCGGAGGTTTTCGATTCTTCGAGAAAAGAGTGATATGTATTGAAGATATAGCTTCTGATTTCAAAAATATCGCTATTTTCCATGCCCGATTCCGAGTCAAACAGGCTGTTTATAAACGATTCCGCGTAAAAACTGCTAAAATCCGCCTCAAGCCCCGCAGTCAACAAAAAAAATGCCGCCGCAACGCCGTGTACATTGTGCCGTTTTACAAAGAGGGCGCTTTCGATGACGGCCAAAGCCCCCCGCTGTATTTCCGAAAGTAATGCGGCCTGCTCAGGCAGCGGCAGCGTCGAGGTAGGTAATTCTTTTCGCACAAAGGCAAAGAGGGCGGCAATGAGCGCTACCTGCACGCCGGGCATACACAAATCGGCAGGCGCAAACGGATTCGGCCGAATGCATATCCGCCCCCTCCGCTCCCCTGTCTCCCGAGTCGAGGACAGGCAGAAGCGGTATACGGCGGCGGACTTTGCGTAGCAGCCGCCGAAAAGCCGGAAAAGCCTGCATACGGCTCCTTCTGCGTGCACTGGCTCAAGCTCTTCAAAGAGGAGCGCAACCGTACGTAAGATAAACCCCGCATAATCCGAATAGGCGGATCCTCTCTTTCTGTCAAACGGAATGCGGCGGTCAAGTTCATGCGCCGTACGCAGCGTCGGGATCTTCGTGAGCCCCCACCGTTGCCTGAAGGCGAGTAAAAGGTAGTTGTCCGCAAAGCTTTTAAAAAAAGAGCGCACCGCAGACCGAATTTCCTGCGTGCTGAGCAGCATCCGCACAGCCCGGTATGCGGAATACGCTTTCAACGGTTTGACGTATTTTTTCCCTCTCAAATCGATTCTTCCTGTTTCAGTTTATCCAGCCGCATCAGCCGCGCTTTATCCAGCACGATGCAAAGATTTTTTTCATGCGTCGGCAGCACGGTGCCCTTCGGAGCATTTTTGGCGCGCCGTAAATATTTTACCGCAGTATAATACAAATCGGCCTTACCGGCATTGCGCGCCTTCGAATAGTAGAGCGCAAGATTCGCCGCATCCAGCAGAATGTCCAGCGGCACGGTTTTACCCGGTCTGTTTTTGATGAAAACATAGCCGCCGGGCGCGTCGCGCACATGGAGCCACAAATCGCTCCCCCGAACGTGGCGGCGGAGCAGCTCGTCGTTTTCACCGGCATCCCGCCCGACCAAAATATACCAGCCGTCAACAGTGTAATCGAGTCCCGGATGCGCGCGCTTTTGTTTTTGCTTGGGCGTTTCGCTCCGGCGTAAAAGCTGTTCAATTTTCACCGGATTCGGCTCATCGACTATTTTTTGATAGAGCGCGTCAAGTTTTTGCAGTTTCGTTCGGGCAATTTCGATGTCGTGGAGAATGCTTTCCGCACCCGATTTTTGTTTTTTATACCGCTCGTAATACAGAGCCGCGTTTTCCTGCGCGGTTTTGTCGCGCTCAAGGGGAATGAGAATCGTTTTGCCGCTCGTATAATCGACACATTCAAGCGTGGAGGATTTTTTATCGATGCGATGCGCATTCGACAAAATCAAATCGCCTTGCGTTTTATACTGTTCGGCATGACGGAAAGATTCCTGCTTTGCAATCAAACGTTCGAGCGCGCCTTCCATGCGCGTACGCGTTCCGCCGTACCATTTTTGAGCCCGAAGAAGCAGCGCATCGCGCGAAAGGGAAAGTGCATGTTCTCCGTACCACAAATCGACCTTGCGGTTGAACGAAAGCTGCGGCGCATCGGGATGCGTTTGCGCGTATTCGCGTTCGACTTCTTCAAACTGCCGGAGCTGCCACACCGTGTCGGAATGCTTTTCCGCCGGCAGCGTAAAGATTCCGCCTGAAACCTCCCCTTTTGCCGGGCGGCGAAACATCGTGTCGATGATTGCATTGTCTTCGGCACAGAGAATGACATTCGCCGCATTGCTCCACAGCCGGATATAGAGCGTAAAGCGTTCGGCACCGTGCGAAAGCCGGAAAGCTATGATGCGGTTGAGCGCAATTTGCGCACAGCTTTCAATGCGCGCGCCTTTAATCTGCGCGCGCAGGCATTCCATAAAGCGCAAGGGTTTATCGTTCCGGCTGATTTTCCGGCGCGTTTCGTGGATCCGGCAAGCATTCGGCGCGGTACAAACCAAAACCGTCTTTGCCCCGCCCTTCCCGTAGACAAAAAACGCAAGCGTATCGTAGCCCGGCTGCACGATATCCTGAATAAAAGAGCCTTCAAGGGAAAGCTCCCCGATAATTTCATCTATTTCACGGCAATTAAGCGACATGAGCCGATTATACACGGAGGCAAAAGCTCTGTCCAAGCCACAACACCGCCCGCGCCGTATCGAGAGTAATCCCGATAGCCTGCCGTCCGCGCTGTATTCCGCAGGCTTTTTATTTTTCCGCCTGCCGCTTCATCTGCGTCA
>CAUTZW010000086.1:0-9687 GCA_963543045.1 uncultured Treponema sp. | reverse complement strand
CCCCCCCCCCCCCCCCCCCCTGCCGCGCGTCCAACCGTCGGCTCTTCCGCTCTCACAGGTTTTGCAGCATGAATGCACTGCCGTTCGCACAACACAAGATGCCTACCGTACAGTGCAGTGCACTGCACTGTACACCATACTGCTCGGCATCCGGTCGCCAGCTCTTCCACCTGCGCACAGGCTTAGCGGGATGACCGCACTGCCGCCTGCACAACACGGTATGCCTCCCGAGTGTCGTACTGTGCTCCCTTCGACTTACCGCCCCGCGTCAATCGTTCTCCTACTCGGCGTTCGGGGGTACCGGTTCTTCCTCCCGAATGTTGTACCTCGCGTCCAACCGTCGGCTCTTCCACCCTCACAGGTTTCGCAGCATGACCGCACTACCGGCCGCACAACACAGAATACCTCTAGACTGTTGTGCTTCACACCGTTGTAGGCTCCTCGGCTCGGTAGACGGTATTGCAGGCACTCAACGCAGGGGGCGCATTGCAATCGGGGTGCGTCCGGTCGCTGGATCTGCCAGTCGCGCAGGCCTTACGGCATGAGCGTAGTACCGGCCGCACAACACGATATGCCTCCCGACTGTCGTGCTGTGCGTCCAATCGCCGACGCTGCCACCCGCGCAGGCTTAGCAGGATGAACGCACTGCCTCCCAACTGTCGTCCGCCCGCTTGCTTCGCGCTACACGCCCCCTTCGGTCGCGGCGGCTCTTTCTCCCACCACTCTCCCGACTGTCGTGCCGCGCGTCCAGCCGCCGGATCTTCCACCTGCGCACAGGCTTTGCGGGATGACCGCACTACCCGGCCGCACAACACAGGGTGCCGCCTGATTGTCGTACTGAGCTCCCTTCGCCTTTCCGCCCCGGGCTACACATTCTCCTGCTCGGGGCCTAACCCCCGTCTCGCTTCCGTCCCCCCCCCCCCCCCCCCCTGCCGCGCGTCCACTCGCCGACTCTTCGCCGTGCCGCATCGCGCCGTCTGTCTGCAGGCTGCCGTGCGCTTTTATAATGCGCCGTCGGATTTGTTCGGTACGCTCGGCATTTTGGAATATATGTCTTTCGCAAAGCGGATGAAGGCTTCGACGGCGCGCGGTTGCGGCATGTCCCGTTTCCAGGCGAGGACGGAGCCGTGCGTCAGTTCAGGCTCGAGCGGAATCGCGGTTACGCCGTCGTAGGTGCAGTCGAGCGAGATTGTGAGCGAAACGCCGAGGCCGTTGCGTACCGCCGCCGCGCCGTTGTACGGGAGATTTGCCGTCGCTGCAATGGTGATTTCGTTTTCCCGGCAGCCGAGCCAGTTGAGCACTTGATTTCTTATGTTGCCCCGCGCCGGCAGAATGAGCGGGATGCCGTGCAGGGCGGAAGGCGTTATTGCTGGTAGCGCGGCCAGCGGAGAATCCGTTTGAACTAGTGCGCACCATTTTTCTCCGGTTTTCATTCTGATAAATTCGTAGGACGTAATGTCGACGGGCTCCAAAAGCAGCGCAAAATCGAAAATGCCCCGATTCATTTTATCCGCCGCCGCGTCCGCTGCGCCGCTTGAAATGTCGTAATGAATCTGCGGGTATTTCATGCGGAAGCGGCAAAGCAGGCGGGCAAGTTCGTCCATGCTCTGCAATTCCCCGCAGCCGATGGCGATCATGCCGGATATTCCGTCGCTTTCCGGCTGAAACTGAGTGCGGACCTTTTCCGCAAGCGCCGTAATTTCTTCCGCCGACCGCTTCAAAAGCAATCCGTCCTGCCTCAGTTTTATGCGGTGGCTCTTGCGTTCAAAGAGCGTTACGCCGAGTTCCGCTTCCAAATCCGCAAGCTGGCGAGAAAGCGTCGGTTGCGTTACGTGCAGAATTTCCGCCGCCTTTGTGATATTCTCCTCCTGCGCGGCCATTAAAAAATACCGCAAAACACGCAGTTCCATGCGGAAACTGTAGCATGGCAGCCGGATTTTTGAAATGCCTCGTAAGCATTCCATGATATGAAAACAAAGCATTTGCATTCTTTCCGCCCGATTCACTATTATAAAAACGAACGAGGCGCTCGCGCATTCCGGCGTGCACGGAATGCCAACGGCAGGAAGTGCGGCGCACAACACGCGAGTGCGCAATGATTTACGGCAAAACGAGCGGTGCGGAGCGGCGTTCCGGTATCCGTTTCGACAGGAGTAGTTATGGCGAAAAAATTAGTTGCGTTTTTCAGCGCATCAGGGGCGACGGCAAAGGCTGCGTCCCTGTTGGCGGAGGCGTGCGGCGCGGATTCATACGAAATCAAACCGGCAGAACCGTATTCCGCCCGCGATTTGGACTGGACGGATACGAATTCCCGCAGCAGCGTCGAGATGCGCGATAAAGAGTTCCGGCCGCCCCTCGCCGGTGCGGATGCGGACATTGCCGCCTGCGACGTGATTTTTGTCGGTTTTCCGATTTGGTGGTATATTGCGCCGACGATTATCAACTCGTTTCTTGAACGCTATGATTTCAGCGGGAAGAAAATCGTGCTGTTTGCAACATCCGGCGGCAGCGGCTTCGGCAAGACGGCGGAAAACTTGAAGCCGAGCGCGCCGGGCGCTCAAATTATCGAAGGAAAATTGTTGAACGGGCGGCAGGATACGGCTGCTCTTGCGGCGTGGGCCGCGCAATTTTAATGTCTTGCTGATATGGAGGTATCGAAATGAAAAAGACATGGGTTATTTTATCGGCTTTGCTGGCGCTCCTGCCTGCACTGAATGGAAACGGTGCGGCAACGTTGTCCGCAGAAGCTGCAATTTCGGGCGCAAAGAAAGATGCAAAGATTTTGGTTGCGTATTTTTCCCGCGCGGACGAAAACTATGGCGTCGGCGTCATCGAAAAGGGCAATACGCAGATTCTTGCCGAATTCATTGCCGAATACGTGAATGCCGACCAATTCCACATACGGACGGTTGCGCCGTATCCGAAATCGTACAAGGAATGCGTCGAAAAAGCGACGCAGGAACGGAATCAAAAGGCGCGGCCGGAACTTGCGGGGCCTCTTGTCGACCTCAGCGGATACGACATCGTGTTTTTAGGCTATCCGATTTGGTGGGGCGATATGCCGATGGCGCTCTACACCTTCTTGGAAAACGGGGATTTTGCAGGCAAAACGATTATCCCGTTCTGCACGCATGAAGGCAGCGGCGCGTCGAATACGGCAAAGAGCATTCAAAGCGCGTGCCCGAAAGCGACGGTGCTGAAAGCGTTTGCGATGCGCGGAAAAACGGCGCAGAAGTCGCGGGATGCCGCCAAAAAAGAAGTCCTCAAATGGATCGACGGCATTAAGCTGCAATAAGGGGCGGCCGAATGGGTGAAAGAATAACGGCTGGGCGCGATGCGCTCGGTACGTTTGCGCCGCAATTTGCGCATTTGAACGACGATATTTTATTCGGCGAAGTATGGGCGCGCGAAGAAGCGTTGCGGCCGCGCGAGCGCAGTTTGATTACGGTCGCCGCTCTGATGGGAGCGGGCATTACGGATAACTCACTGCGCTTCCATTTGCAGAGGGCGAAAGAAAACGGCGTTACAAAGACGGAGATAGCCGAAGCGCTGACGCAGCTTGCCTTTTATGCGGGCTGGCCGAAGGCATGGGCGGCATTTTCCGCAGCGAAAGAGATTTGGACGGAGTAATACGCGATGGAAGAGAAAATAACGCGGCAAGAATTGCTTGACTGCCTTCCCTTTGCGCTCGGAGAAAAAAAATGAGGCCTATGCAGCATACTTTACCGGGCAAAGTTGGCTTTCATCTCTGGTCGCCGAAAAGGATATTCCCGCACAGGTTGCGCACGTTTCGTTTGAGCCGGGCTGCCGCAATAACTGGCATACGCACACCGGCGGCTATCAGCTGCTTTTGGTAACGGCAGGCGAAGGCTGGTATCAGGAAGCGGGGCAGCCGGCGCGTCCGCTAAAAACCGGCGACATCGTTGTTATCCGCGACGGAGTAAAGCACTGGCACGGCGCGCGCCGGAACAGCTGGTTTTCGCATATCGCCATCACGGCCGGCACAGCCCACTGGTTCGAATCGGTATCCGACGCGCACTATGCCGCTCTGGAAGACTGAGTGACGGATGCGCGGGAGCCGTCGCCGGTCGCAAGGGCGTACGGGGTATGAGTTGCATTCGGCACCCGTTCGGCGAGCGCAAAAAGAATGCGTGGAATGGCCGGGGGCGGCTAGCTTGCCAAGCCTTTGCCCGCAGCACGCCTCAACCGTTTCATGGGTTTCGTAACGGCGAAATGTACGAGAGCTGTTGCCGGTCGCAGTGGCGTGCGGGATATGAGTTGCATTCGGCATCGTTTGGCCGTCGGCAAGGAAATGAGGTGCGCGGGGTATGAGTTGCATACAGCACTCGTTCGGCCGTCGGCAGGAAATGGGGCGCGGAATAGCTGGTGAGCGGCCATCTTGCTAACCCCAGTGGCCGTAGCATACCTCGACCGTTTCATGAGTTGTGTAATGGCGAAATGCACGAGACTTGTTGCCGGTCGCAAGGGCATGCGGGGTGAGTTGCATCCGGCATTGTTTGGTCGTCGGCAAGGAAATGAAAGTGCGTGGAATGGCCGGAGGCGGCCAATCTTGGAAGTCCACCGCTTTGCCGCATCCGTATCCCGATGCGGCTTGGTCTACGAAGCGGCAGCTTTTGCCCTTGAACGTACGATTCTTATTCCGCACGCAACACTTACTTCCTGCCGCTCAACGAAGTCCGGGGCGTACACCGTTCTTCCGGCGGTATTTCAAATCGTCGGGACGTTTTCGTTAGCGTTTCCATACTTTGACGCCGAGCGTGAAGACGCCGCCGCACTGCACGGGGTATTCATCCGTATTGATGAATGAAAACGGCGTGTTTTGATCGGCGCCGCTGTTGCCGTTGTTTCCGTATTCTTTTCTTTTATTGTAGATATCCCCATCGATAACCGTGTAGCTGCTGTACAAAAAGCCCGCATTCGCGAATACATTGATCGGGCTGCCGCGCCACTGCGTGTCGAAGGAAATGCCGACCGACACAATATGCATCCAATTATATGCGCCGTCATGCAAAAAGAATTTTTTGAGTTCGTCGCGGTTGTCTTTGCTCAACTCCGAATAGGACGAGCTGCCGGGCACTTGCTGGCTTCCGTAATCCGCTCCATGTCGTATGAATTGATATTGCAGCGAAGACAGAATGTTATGCAGCGGGCGGAATTCGAAGCGAAGCGCCGTTTCGTCGGAATTCGGGTCGAGATAGTAACCAAGCGATGAGCCGCCGTTGACATACGCCGTGCTGATATAATGGCGATACCACGGCGTATAGTTAATCGACTGGTGAGTGTAGCAATACGGCTCAACCTTTGTGTAGCGCAGCGAAAGCGTCGCAAACGGAAGCTGCGGAATAACCGCCTTTACGCCGAGCTGTCCCGCATACATGGCGCGGGTCGCCGTAATCGGATTGTTGTTGAGGCCGTTAATCTCATCCAGATACACCGAAGCCCAAATTGCGCCGAGTCCCGGCTTTCTGAGTTTGATATTCGCAAACAATGCCAGATTGTCATAATCGCCGATATGATTTTGGTATTCGACAAAGTTCATGAGCGGAATCATATAGCCGAGCGCAAAACGGTTCGGCCAAATAACCGAAGTTCCGAAATCAAAGTGCAGGTACTTAAAATCAAGTTCAACCATATTGATTGAAAAACCGTTCTGGAAAAAATAAGCGTCGTCGCCGCGCTGTTTTTCCGGCCATGATTTTGCTGCAATATATTCCTGATTCGGATATTCAAGCACGCCCGTTAAACCGGAAAACATGAGGAAAGAAAAAAGCTCCGCGCGTATGTCGAAGGCGGCAAAGGCTGCGGCATTCGCATTGTACACAAGGCTTGCGCCGTGCTCCATTGCCGCCCATTCGCGGTCGGTTCGGCCGATCAGCACGCACAGCTTACCGCCGAAAAACGATGTGCCGATGTCCGCAAGCAAATTGCCGCTCATGCCGGCCGTTTGCGGCCAGCCTTCAAGTCCGCTTGCCGTAAGATTTTCAAAAAGATACATCTGCCCGCCCCAGCGCCGCTTGTAGGCATACGGCAGATACGACGTGTTGAGGAACTTTTTTACCGTTCGGCGCGGCGGTTCGGGATAGCGGACGCCCGGCGCCAATTCCTTCCCGTCAAGAAACTCCGTAACGCCCTTATCGTACCAACGGTAGCCGATAAAATAATCGCTGCCCGCTCCATACAGCGGCATCCGCGACACATTGAAGCGCGCATCCATTCGATACGAAAGTACGCGCCCGATATCGCCGCCGAAGTCGAGCGTCGTAATCCAATCCAATCCCCACTGGTTGAATCGTTTGTCCGTGTAAAGCCCCGCGGCAACGGAAAGCTCCTGCGCAAAATCAACCTGTATGCTGAGCGGAATCCGCTTATTCGGCACCGCATACCGCAATCCGAGCAGCCGCTTCGTAAATCCCGGCGCATGGAAATGCTTTTCCTGATATTCGCGCAGAAAGAGAATCTCCTCGCCGCTCAGTTTTTCGGCATTCAGCAAAATCTCATCGATCGCCCGCATAATGCGCTCTTCCGTATACGGTTTTACGCCCGAAAACCGTGTGCACAGGCCGCGCAGCTCGGCATATTCGAGCGCTTGATAAATAGGATCGCGCACATCGAGCGATGACTTCGTCTGCGCCGCAAGAATAAACGATGCAAAAAGAAATAAAAGTGCGCACGTAATTTTTTTCATGCCGTCCTCTTTTTAATTGGAAAGGATTTGTTGCTGCATACGATGAAAACGGAAGGAATGCCGGTTTGCGGAACGTCTTGCATGCAGAGCGCGCCGTGACCCGAAAAACACCTGCAGCGCGCCCTTGCCGGATGCATTCCGCACGATGTTAATGTATTCTCATTTATACACGGCAGCATGGCGCATCTTAACATTTTTAAAGGACGGAATTCAAGGCTGACGGTCAGAAGCGCTTTGTGCGGGGCGCCTTCCCGTGCTGCCGGCACTTGTCGGACTCTGAGCGGAGAGCGGCGACGGCTTATGTTTCCGTCGAATGCGCGTCGTGCTGGCGCAGCAATTCGCTGTAGTAGCGCGGTTCGGTGAGCGCACGGGAAAGACCGGCCTTTTCCAAGAGGATATGCAATTCCGCTTGCACTGCGCAGACGGTTCCCGCATCATTGTCGGCGCGGGAAAGCCGACCTTGCCGCAGCAATTTCTCGCACTGCCGTCCGATGAAAATGTAAAGCCGATTCGGCGGCATAAAGAGTGCCTCCGGTTCTGCCGCTGGAGCGTGCCGCCTCTACACCTTCGTACTGCAAGTTTCGCGCGGAAGGGTGTGCCCTCTGCGTCCGCTGCGCCGTCTTGCTGTTGCGGCTGTGGGCGGAGAGTGGCACGGTTTATGTTTCCGCCGGATGCGCGTTGTGCTGGCGCAGCAATTCGCTGTAGTAGCGCGGTTCGATGAGCGCACGGGAGATTCCGGCCTTTTCCAAGAGAATATGCAATTCCGCCTGCACTGCGCAGACGGTTCCCGCATCGTTATCGGTACGGGAAAGCCGACCTTGCCGCAGCAATTTCCCGCACTGCCGTCCGATGAAGATGCTCAATCCGGAAAATGTAAAGTCGATTCGGCAGCATAAAGGGTACTTCCGGCCATGCAGCTGGAGCGTGCGGCATCTGCACCTCCGTGCTACACGTTCCGCACGGGAGAGCTTGCGCCTCCGCGTCCGCTGCGCCGCCTTGCTGTTGCGGCTGTGGGCGGAGAGGGGCGGCGGTTTATGTTTCCTCCGGATGCGTGTTGTGTTGCCGCAGCAATTCGCTGTAGTAGCACGGTTCGATGAGTGCGCGGGAAAGACCGGCCTTTTCCAAGAGGATATGCAATTCCGCCTGCACCGCGCAGACGGTTCCCGCATCGTTGTCGGCGCACAAAATCTCAATTTCAAGAAAATCGCCGAGCGGCGGTACCGTGCAGAGTTCAAGCGCGGCCTTACCGAAGGGCGTTTCACATTCGTACGCTTCAACTTCCTTGCGCTTTTTGAGGGCGGGCGTTAAACCTGCATCCTCAAAAAAAGCGGAAAGCGCGCCGGCATCCGACAATTCGCATTCGCGTTCGTCATTTATTTCGATGGCGCCGTCGGAATCGGTGCGTTTGCGCTTGTAAGTCAGGAGCGTTTTCGATGCCGAACCGGCAGCGTCCTCCGTGTATTCCGTCCGCAGTCGAACGCTGACATACGAGGCTCCGCTTTCATCCTGCCGCGTGTGTGCGCCGGGCTTTGCCGGAAGGCGATAATACACATCGTCGCGCCGAATGCGCCGCGTAAATGCCGCAAAAGTTTGCAGCTGCCGGAGTAATGCATCCCGATCGGGGACGCGCGCTTTCAATTCAATTTCGTACATGGGGCAATTATACCGTAATGCGTATGAATCTGTCGTCCATAACGCGCAAAAAATAATCCTCAAGCAAACGAGCCGCGCCCGCCATGTCCGGCGCGTGGAGCAGCTTCCCTTTGAGGTAATTTCCGAAAAACAGATTTTTGCAGTAATAGGAGAAGAAGCGCTGCATCCGCGTCCGCCAAAAGGCTTCCGGCTGATAGCGCCGTAGGCCTTCCATAAAATCGAGCGCAAGCGCAAGCAGATCGACGGTTTGCGCTTCCGCCGCAGATTCGCAGGAAGCCGCCGCGCCTTGCGCGTCATCCGCCGTTCCGAATGAGGACGACGCATCGCCGTTTTCCGTAAGCGCCCGCCGGATTTCCGCAAAAATCCACGGCTTTTGCACCGCCGCCTGCCCAATCATCAGACCGCTGCAATGCGGGCATACCTCCGCAACGGCAAGCGCATCCTCCGCACTCCGAATGCCGCCGTTCACGTACACCTGTACGCCCGCGCTCCGGTAGCGGCAGGCCAGCGATTCCGCATATTCGTAGCGCGGAGCCGCGCGGTCTTTTTCCTTCTGCGTGCGCGGATGCAACGTGAGCAGCTCAACGCCGGAAGCAACCAGCATATCGCAAAACGCAAAAAACGCCGCATCCGTAAAATCATCGGCGCCGAGACGCAGCTTTACGCTCAGCCGCCGTTGCACGCCGTCCGCTTCCGCAGCGATTACCCGCGCTTTGACGGCGCGCACCATTGCCTCCGTCTCGCCCGCCGGTTTCAGCATCCACGCAATCCCCGCGCCGCTTTTGACAATCTCCGGAGCCGAACACCCCATATTCACATCAATGCCGAGCCCGTCCAGCGCGCACAACGCCGCAGCCGCCTCCGCCATCATGCGTCCCTCTTTCCCCGTCAACTGGCGCACCAGCCTCTCCGGAACCGGCGCCCCCTCCGTGTAGTACGATTCAAACGGCCCCCCGCTCAAAAGCGACGGCGCATTAATCATCTCGCCGAAAAACTCATCGCACCCGCCGAACCGCTCAATCAACTGCCGAAACGCCGCATGACTGAGCGTCGCCATCGGCGCACAAATCAATTTCATACCGCGATACTACCCGATTTACCCGACATTTTGAACCGCCCCCAATCCCGCCCGCGCCGAACCCGCAGCCGATTCCTCCCATCCCCCCAAAAAGATTACCCGCAAAATCCGCCCCCGCTTACCCAGCCGCCGTGCTATACCTCCTCCGCCGAAAACCTCTCCGCCGCTGCGCGTCCGGTTTGCCGCCATCGCCGCCCGCGCGGTTCCCCCGTCCGGCGGGCAATCCTGCCCGTTGGCAGTGTGGCGCCCC
>CAUTZW010000085.1:0-10137 GCA_963543045.1 uncultured Treponema sp. | reverse complement strand
CGCAAAGGCCGACATCACCGCAGGCGAGCTGACCGAAAGCAAAATCGCCGCGAAAGGCTTTAATGCGGCCGACTACCGCATCGAATACGCCGCCATCAACGGAAACGACGCGGCGCGTGCAGCCTCCGTTACCTTCCGCCTGACGAAGGGCGCGCTCAAATCAAAAACGCGCATGATTGTCATCGAAGGCTTTAAGGAAAAACCGGTCCCAGCTCCCGAATACCCTCTAACGGCGGCGGAGCTGCTTGACGTATGCGGCGTGCAGCAGGGGCAGGTGAGCGCATCAGCTGCGGCGAAAAAGATTGCAGCGGCGGCGGGCACGGCGCTTTCCGGCATGACGTTGACGCGCGCGGACATAATTCAATACGACGATGAAACCGGCACGTTTACCGTCAAAGTCAAAGGCGAAAAGGACGGTAAGAAGTTCGATACGGAAATTACGCAAAATGGATTTACGCATCCGTATGCAAGTCCTCTCCAGTCCGTTCAGGAATGCAGTTTTCAGTTGGAGCAGGCGATCGAAGAAAATCTTTCGCTCGATGCGTACATTGAAGTTGTCAAGGCGAACGCTTCGGCCTATTTGCACTTTACGGTGCAGCTGCAAAACGGGAAAACCGTTACGCTCGGCAGTCGGGAGGATTACCGCCTTGCGGCGCGCATCGGCAAGGACGGTAATGCCTTGCAGGTTACCCCGCAGTATTTTTTGAAGTACAAAAAATTGCAGGCGGGAAAAACGGAAACGACGGAAGAAAAGCGGTACACGCAAAGCATGGTGCGCGCGCAAAAGGCGGCCTATTTTACGGAAAATGACGTGTTCAACTACGTGCTCGGTAAAACGAATGCCGATTTTATTAAAGTCGATGCCGCTGCGTTTGCGTCGAGCTTTTATGCAATCGGGAAGGCGACCGGCGCGGCGGATGTGTTCGACATGTCGCAAATCCAAAAATATATCGACCGGTATCAGACAAAGACAGAAGGCAAGCACTTAGCGCTGAAGCTGACTGCCGGGCTCTACAATGCGAAAAACGGCGCCCTCGATGCGGACGACAGAGCGGGAGAACTGACGCTGCAATACTGCATCACGACGGAAGAAGCGCTAGCGGCGCACATTGTCGGCGGTTCGATACGCGGCACGGCAATCAGCGCGTCCATAACCAAAGGCGGCTTTAGAAAAGCGGATAAGGAGATATTAGAATCGCTCTTTACGTTCAAGATTCTGAAAGACGGCGGAGGCGACGCCGAAGAGGCAAAAAAGCAATGGAACAAATATATGCTCGGAAATGGACAAGGAGGCGGCTATCCTCTTGTAACCTCAACCGATGACGCCAATCCGGTAAAGCCCTTCCCGCCCGCGACCGGTAAGCCGTTCCTCTTTACCATCAACGACGGGCATGATCCAACAGCAGTCTTTGCCCGGAGCGCACGGTTCAGATTGTCGGAAGGGAGCGGAGAAAAGGAAATCCTCATAACGCGCCTCATTTTGGAAAAACAACGCGGAAAGCGAGAGCTGACTGCAAGATTTACATTAGTCGGCGGAACAACTATTTCCGTAGATTATTTACCGGCATTTTAATATTTTCTAAGCATCGGGCGGACGGGCAAAACGTTCAGTCCGCCCGCAAGGAGAAAACAATGAGCGGTAAGCGTATCTATGTGTTTTTGGCGCTCTTTACAGCGGCGCTGTTCGCAGGCTGCATGAAGGCGCAGGCAAAAGAGCGGCGGCGGACGGCTCCACACAGCGTAAGAAACGGAGGTTCTGCAATGAGGATGGGCGGCAACGTAAAGGAGATTTATTTGGCGGGCGGCTGCTTTTGGGGCGTCGAAGGCTACTTCAGCCGGCTTCAGGGCGTAGTCGATACCGATACCGGCTATGCAAACGGCAAAAGCGCAAACGCCAGCTACCAAAAGCTGCATGACACCGATCATGCCGAAACGGTAAAGATTCGGTACAACAGCGGCGTCATCGCGCTTGAAGAGCTTTTGGCGCACTATTTCCGCATCATCGATCCGGTATCCGTAAACAAACAGGGCAACGATATCGGTCGGCAGTACCGCACCGGCATTTATTACACCGACAAAGCGGACGCGCCCGTCATTCAGGCGTTCATCAAAGGGAAGCAGGCGGATTATTCCCGTCCGATCGCCGTTGAAGTCGAACCGCTCCGCCATTTCGTTCTTGCCGAAGACTACCATCAGGATTATCTGCAAAAAAATCCCGGCGGCTATTGCCACATCGACTTGCATCTTGCCGACGTGCCGCTCCACGATGAGAGCCGATTCGCCGCGCCGGAGCAGGGCGCGCTCAAAAAACAGCTGACGCCGCTGCAATACAGCGTTACGCAGGAAAAGGCGACGGAACGGCCGTTCACCAGCGAATACGATCAGTTCGAAGGCAAGGGAATTTACGTCGACATTGTAACGGGAAAGCCGCTTTTTTCTTCGAGCGATAAATACGATGCCGACTGCGGCTGGCCGAGCTTTACAAAACCGATTACGTCGCAGGCGCTCGACTTTACGGAAGACTTTAGCCACGGCATGAGCCGCGTCGAAGTTACCGCAAAAAACGGCGGCGCGCACTTGGGACACGTCTTCAATGACGGGCCAGAAGATAAAACCGGCTTACGCTACTGCATCAATGGGGCCTCGCTGCGCTTCATCCCGTATGACGAAATGGACGCCTCAGGCTACGGCGAATACAAACAATACGTCACTAAGTAAAAGGTGGACGGGGCAGACGGGAAAACCGGCACGTAAAAGATGTAGAGGTTTAACCGTCGGCCTCCGGTTTTGCAAACACAAAACCGGCAAGCGGGTCGGTAAACGGGCAGACAGGAAAACGGGCACGCAAAGATACAAGGGCTTGAATGTCGGCACCCGGTTTTGTAACACAAAGACGGCGAGTCGGTGGCGAGCGGGGCAGACGGAAAAACGGGCACGCAAAAGATGTAGAGGTTTGACCGTCGGCCTCCGGTTTTGCAACACAAAACCGGCGAACCGGTTGACAGACGGAATGCATTGCATTCGGCGGACTTCATTTTTCCGGCCGCAAGCAATTCCCGTATCTGCCGAACGCGCGGGAGACGATACAGGGAAGTTACATTTGGAGGATGTATGAAAAAAATACTGCTGATTATGGCCGTATGCGGCGTGCTGTTTTTGTCTTGCGGCGCGGAGCGGAATGCCGGCGGCTGGTATACGGATTTCGATGCGGCGAAGAAGACTGCGCGGCTGCAGAAAAAAAATGTCCTGCTGTTCGTTAATTCGTTCCACGATTTTGACGGGGCAGCTGATGCCGTTCGTGCGCTGACTGCTACGCCCGATTTTACGAAGGCGCTTAAAGACAGCTGCATCTGCGTTCATTTCGATTTTACCGATGCGGATATATTCAATGAAGAAAAGTTTGAGTCGCTCTCTCCGAAGGAGCAAAAAGCCGCCGAGCGGCGCCGGAAAACCTTGCAAAAGCAATTTGCGGTTGCAGATTCGTATCAAATCCGCGACACGCCGACGCTCCTTCTGTTGACCCGGCACGGCTACTTTATCGCGGAAATCGAATCCGACTACCGGACAACCGATGCGCACGTCTATGCGGCATCCGTTCGGGAGCATGAGCGTGCAGCGGAAGAGCTCAATGCGCTCGCTCAGGAAGCTGCAAAGGCGTCGGGACAGGAAAAAATCCGGGCAATCGACACGCTGTACACGCGCACGCCCGAACTCTACCGGCTGCTTTTGTCGGATCTCTATCGGAAGATTCCGGATCTCGATAAAAACGATGAAAGCGGTTTGGTGAGCAAATATCTGACGGCAACGGCGCACGCTGATGCGTATGAAAAATACAAGCAGCTTAAAACTGCGGAAGCTATGGAGATTTACCAAACGGCGGCGGAAAATGCGCGCCTTTCCGCAAACGACCGGCAGATTTTGTATTACGCCGCAGCAAATGCCGCCGGAAGCATCGGGATGCAAGAGGTTACTCGCGTTCTGGAGTTGCTGCAAAAGTCGCTGGAGGCAGCCCCGCAATCCGATGAGGCGGCGGCAATTCAAGCGTCCATCGACCAGTTACGCGCGATGCAACAGGATGCGGCGGCGGAAAATCCTGAAAACGCGCAGTAACGCCGCCCCATGAACGCCGCACTCCTTTCTCTGCTTCCTTTAATCGCCGCTTGCTGCATCCTTATCGTGTTGTCCATGCTGTTTTCCATTTCGGAAAGCTCTTTCCTTGCGATGAACAAGCTGCGTCTCCGCGTGCTCAGGAAGCGGAAGGACAAACACGCCGTCCGTACCGGTAAATTGCTGGACCAGCGGGAAATCCTCATCAATTCCCTGCTGGTTGCAAACGACTTCGTAAATATTATGCTTTCCGCGCTTTTGACGGCGGTGTTCCTTAGGCTATTCGGAAAAAAAGGCGTCGAAATTGCCGCGCTGACGGTTACGGTTTTGCTGCTCATCTTCGGAGAAATTACGCCGAAGACGCTTGCCGCCCGAAATCCCGATGCGATTGCCTATGCGCTTTCGTTTTTTGCAGCCGCCGTCGTTGCCGTTTTGCGTCCGGCAGTAACGCTTTTTACCGCAGCCGCAAACGCCGTCCTCAAACTGCGCGGCATCAATGTGCGGCAAACTCGCCAATCCTACACGGAAGAGGACATAAAGCAATTTATCGATGCCGGATGGGAAACGGGCGTTTTGGAAAGCGACGAAAAGACGATGATGACGCGGGCGTTCAAATTCACTGATCTTGAAGCGCAGAGCATTATGATTCCGCGCACGCAAATCGCCGCGCTCCCGTCGGACGCCTCCTTCCGCGCCGTGCTGGAGCTTGCAGAACGTACGCGCCTGTCTTACTTCCCCGTGTACGAAGGGACGATTGACCGCATTGTCGGCGTGCTCTATCTCAAAGACATGATTCGCTTTTCCGACGGTACGCCGTTCAGCATGAAGGCCGCCGTACGGCCGCCGCTATTTATACTCGGTTCAAAAAAAATATCGTCCGTGCAGCAGCTGTTGCGCGAAGAAAATCAGTCGGCCGTCATCGTAACCGACGAATACGCGGGCACCTACGGCTTTTTGACGAAGGACGGCATCTACCGCGCAATATTCGGCAGTTCGGGAAGCGAGTGCAGAACGGCAGAGCCGGTGCAGCCCCCTTTGGAGCGCGCAGATTTTTATGCGGACGGCAGTACGCTCCTTTCCGACTTAAAAGAAGCTTTCAGCATTTCGCTCCGCGCACGGAACAGCGAAACGCTCGGCGGCTGGATTATGGAACAGCTCGGAAGAATTCCCGAAAAAGGAGATACCGTACTTTCCGACGGCATCCTCTTCACCGTCGCCGATATGTACCGGCGGCGCATCACGCAGGTGCGCATCAGGCGCCCTCCCGGCGGCGCAGAATGAATTCCGTAAAAACTGCGCTCACCGTCCTCGCGCTTTTGGCCGCCCTCCGCGCCGTCGCTTTTTTTTCCGGCTCGGAAACCGCGTTCCTGTCGTTGTCGAAGATAAAAATGCGCCGCCTCGTGCGCGAAAAAAAACGCGGGGCAAAAAAGGCGGCCGCCTTGCATACACGCATAGACGAGCTGCTGACGCTCGTGCTCATCGGCACCAACTTTATGAATACCTTTGCCTCCGCACTCGCAACGTCGCTTGCCCTTTCCCTCGCCGGAACGGGCGGCATCGGCATTGCAACGGTATGCATCACCTTTTTTTCCACCGTCTTCGGGCAAATCATTCCCAAAACGGCGGCAGACCTCCAGCCGGAACGCACGGCCTGCAAAAACGCGCCGCTCCTGTGCATCCTCAAAGGGGCGCTCTTTCCCGCCGTGTGGCTTTTTTCGCGGATTTCCCGATTCGCTTCTTCCATTGCCGGACGCGCGCCCGCCGCACATCCGCTTATCACGGAAGAAGAGCTGAAAACACTCATCGAAGTCGGGGAACAGGAAGGAACGCTTGAACAGGGCGAAAGCCGAATGCTCTGCCGCATCTTTGAATTGAACGCGCTCCGCGTGCGCGACATTATGACTCCCCGCTCCGAAATAAAAGGCATCGCAAAAGAGGCGAGCCGAAGCAAAGTCGTGCAGGTTTTCACGGACACGGGACGGGCGGCGCTTCCCGTCTACAAGGAAGACGGCGAATCGGTCGCAGGCATTGTCCGCTATACCGCCGTGCTCTTCGATTGCGCCTGCGACAACCGAAAATCCTATGCCGAGCGCCTGATGCAGCGCGCAGTCTTCGTGCCGGAATCGCTTGCCGTGCCGGATCTTTTGCTCACCTTGCGCAAAGAGCGCGCCGAATGCGCAGTCGCGCTGAACGAACAGGGGCTTACGGCTGGCCTTGTAACGATGGACGACATTGCGCGCGTCGTGTTCGGGCGGCTCAGCGCGGAAACTGCCGCAGACATTCCGCCGGAAGAGCGGATTACGCTCATCACGCCTGAAGAATTTATCGTGCCGGGCGATATGCGCCTTTGCGATGTCAACGAGCTGTTCAACCTCAGCCTTGATTCGGAGCATTTCCAAACGCTCGGCGGCTGGCTTTTGGAGCAGTTCGGAAAATTGCCGCAGGAAGGCGAAATAGTCGTGCGTGAAGGCGCCGTCTTCACCGTCGAAGATCAAGCGCGCCGAAGGATTATCTCCGTGCGCGTGCACCTTGCCGAAAAAGCATAGCGCGACCGTTTTTCTAAAAGCCGTACCGCTTTCATTCCGGAGCCTCCGCTGCCTGCCTTCATTCCGCACTTGATTTCGGCAATCGATGTTCATAGAATGTGGCCATGAATGTGCACATTTTGGAAATGCCGCTGGATTTTGGAGCGAGCAGGCACGGCTCGGACATGGGGCCGTCCGCGATTCGCTTGGCGGGTCTGAAAGGACGGCTTGAAGCGTTGGGGCACCGCACCGTGCGGCACGAATTTTCCATCCGCGCAGCGCCGCAGGAATATGAAAACGCCGGAAATCCTAAAGCAAAATACCTTCTGCCGATCGCAAACGCCTGCGCCGCGCTTGCGGAAAAAGTTGAAGCAGCGGCGGAATGCGGAGATTTTCCGCTTGCGCTCGGCGGAGACCATTCCATTGCGCTCGGAACGATTGCGGGAATGGGAGCTGCCGCAAAAAAGCAGCGAAAACGGCTGGGCGTGCTCTACGTTGACGCGCACGGCGACTTCAATACGGCGGAAACAACTCCGAGCGGGAATATCCACGGCGAATGCTTGGCGGCCTCCTGCGGATTCGGCTTACCGGAGCTTACCGATTTGTATTATGAAGGACGGAAAGTCGATCCTACGAACGTCTGCTTTGTGGGCACGCGGGATTTAGATCCGGGCGAACGGGAGCTCATGAAGGCCGCCGGCGTTACGGTTTTTTCGATGAGCGACATTGAGCGGCAGGGATTTTCGGAGATTGTAAAAAAAGTCGTTGCATTTTTCAAAAAACATGCGGATATCGTTCATGTCAGCTTCGACATGGACGTTTTAGATCCGATGTTTGCGCCCGGCACCGGCATTCCGCTTCCGGCAGGGCTCACCAACCGCGAAGCTCTGCTCCTCATGGAAGAAATGAGCGCGACCGGCCTCGTAAAATCCGCAGAAATTGTAGAAGTAAATCCCGTTCTCGATGTGCGGAACCAAACCGCAATCCTTGCCGTCGCATTGGCAGCGCGACTCTTAGGCGAAGTGATTTATTAACAGCTTAAAAAAAATCCGGAGCCGCAGTGAGCTCCGGCATTTTCGCCCCACCCGCTTCCGGGTTCCCGGCGGGCGAAGGGCACGCGTGCGGAGTCGGCCGGCTACCGTTCAAGCGCTCGCTTCCTTCCCCCGCACACCCGGCGGCTGCCCCTTTCCGTGGCGGCGCACGGACACTTTCCCGCCGTCAAACGCGGAACTTTTCCACCTCGCTTGAAAGGTTATCGATGCTATCTTTGTTTTTCGTGGTGATGCTGCTGACTTGCTGAATGGCGGCGTTGATGTTCGACACGTCATTTGACATTGCGCCCATGTTCTTTTTGATGGCGGCCGTCAGCGTATCGAGCTTACGCATTTCGCGGGCGACTTCTTTTCCGCCGCCAAGCATTTGGCTCGAACCGTCTTTAACTTCCTGCGTAATGGCGCTAATGTTCCGGATGGCCGCAAGGACTTCGCGGCTGCCGTTCTCCTGTTCCCGCATAGCCGCAGTCAATTCCGTACTCATGCCGCGCACATTTTCGGACAGCGACTGAATGATGTCGAATTTATCTTCGACCGTCTTTGCAGAGGACGACAAAAGCGCAATCTCATCGCTGAGCGTCTTGAGCGTATTGGTAATCGTCTTGCCCTGCGCGCTCGATTCTTCGGCAAGTTTCCGAATCTCATCGGCAACAACGGCAAATCCTTTGCCCGCTTCTCCTGCGTGCGCCGCTTCGATGGCCGCATTCATCGCAAGCAGGTTCGTTTGACTTGCAATATTCTGAATGACATTACTCGCTTCAATCAATCCGCCGGACTCTTCGGCAATCCGTTTGTTCACCTCGTTGGATGTCATGAGCGTCTTTTTACCTTCCGCCGTCGCCTGCGCAAGCTCCTTCGTCATCGCATCGCTTTTTTCAAGCGATTTGGTTATCGAGGCGATATTCGCCGTCATCTGCTCAATCGCGGCAGAAGACTGCGCCACATTGTCCGCCTGTTTTTCGATGCTGCTGTTGAGCCGCTCGATAATGCCGATAATCCGCTCAACAACCGCCATCGTATCCGTCGCGCTTTTTACCTGCTCCTCCGTTTCCTTTTGCACGCCCGTAATATTTCTCGTAACCGACGTAACCGCTCCCGCCGTTTGGGTTACATGAGACAAAAGATCGGCAACAAGCTTTTTCATGCTGCCGATTTCTTCTTTGAAAGTCGAAAAGGACTCGCACATCGCTCCCGCCATCAGGTTCAAGTATTCGCCGATTTTGCCAAGCTCATCGTTTTGGACAGGCGCTTTGATGGTAAAGTCTCCGGCAGCAATCCCCTGAAAAGAAGAATGGAACAAATTGATCCGCTCGCTAAGCCGCTGCACACCGAACCAAATCAAAACAACCGTCAAAAGCATGATGACAATGGTAATTAAAATGGAACCTTTGGCGACTGCCCAAAGATTCGGCACAAAATCATTGAGCGGCGCAATGAAAACCATTTTATACGGCATAGAACTAATCTGCCGCTCCGCGTACACCATTTTGCCGCCGGCGGCTGGCGCCTGCCATGTTTTGATATTCGGAAAGCCTGCCGCAGGAGACGTTGCGGAGGACATCCGCGCCTGCACGTTGGAGCCGAACTCATCGTCGCCAGAAGAAATAACGACAGAGCCGTGCATATCAACCAGCAGCAAAACCGAATGCGGCGACGGCGCAAGGCTCTTTACCTTTTCGACGGCCTTATCCAGATTCAGCCCGATTCCCGCAATGGCAAGCGTCTTGCCGCCCGTATCGAGCACCTTTGCGTTAATCCACAAGCCCGTGATGCCGGTTTCCTTACTCGGATTGATGTTGAAGCTGATGCGGTCGCTGATATTGAGCGAATTGTAAAACCACGAATCGGCCGGAACGCTCCGCATCAAGCGGGAAAACTGAATGGCATGATTTGCGCCGGTCATGTAATGAGATTCAGAGAGCGCGCTGGTAACCCACGCGGCAATTACGTTTTCTTCCTTTGATAATTCGACCAGCCGGTTCATGACGATCTGTTTGTCATCGCCTTCAGGCTCTCCGGCAAGCAGCCACTCTGCAACAAGCGGATTGGTCGCCCATGCATCGGAACGCGCATAACCGAACAGCAAGTCCGACTGCAAGTCGATTGACGCATTGGCAAGGATTGCATCGGTATTTTTGTAAAATTGATTTTCAATGTTTGACCGCATGGAAATCAAAGAAAAACCGAGCGCAGTTAAAACCGCCACGCCAACCAGCGTAACGGCAAATGAAGTCATCGTAGATCGTAAGGTCATATAGTTCCTCCGTAATATAAAATATCATCTCCGATTTTTTTCTGCAACGAACGCAGGCAGCGAACGCGCTGTTCCAATGCGCACTGCATCAAAGCAATCCGCTCTAGCCGCAGAACAAAGAAACCCAAAGCTACGGAGGCGCAGCATTTTTTACGGGGGGGGGGGGGGGGGGGAAACAGCACAGAAAAAAGGGGGAGAA
>CAUTZW010000084.1:0-10208 GCA_963543045.1 uncultured Treponema sp. | reverse complement strand
TGTCTCCTTCGTCTAGTGGTTAGGACATCGGGTTTTCATCCCGACAACAGCAGTTCAATTCTGCTAGGAGATGGATTAAAGCTTTCAGCCTTTCCTACAAATAAAACTCCTGACAAACAAAGCAATAGAGTAAAATCCATCGAAGGATTTTCGCATCTCACCATAAGCGCACGATTTTCTTCCATTATATGTGTTCCGGCTTTTCAATTCTTGACTAAAACTTTTTATAATGGAAAAATGCCGCAACATGAGCAAATACATTTTGGTTACGAGCGGCGTGTGCTCCAGCTTGGGGAAGGGCGTTGCGGCGGCGGCAATCGGCAGCCTATTGGAAGGCGGCGGTTTTAAGGTTTCGATGATAAAGTGCGATCCGTATATCAATGTCGACGCGGGCAATATCAGTCCCTTTCAGCACGGGGAAGTGTATGTGACGGAGGACGGCGCGGAAACCGACCTCGATTTGGGGAATTTTTCCCGTTTCACCAGCGTGAACATCACCAGCGATAACTGCATTACCATCGGGCAGGTGTACGATCAGGTGATCCGCAACGAGCGCGCAGGACGCTACAACGGGCGTACCGTTCAAGTCATTCCGCATATCACGGACGAAATTAAACGCAGAATTATGTATGTCGGTTCTAAAACCGGTGCGGACGTCGTTATTATCGAAGTCGGCGGAACGGTCGGCGATATTGAGTCGATTCCGTTTTTGGAGGCGGCGCGGCAGCTCATCCACGAGCTTGGCAGAAACGATATTTGCGCGGTGCATCTGACGTTGGTGCCGGCAATCATCGGAGGCGAGCTCAAGACAAAGCCGACGCAGCATTCGGTAAAGCAGCTGCAGGAAGCGGGCATTCAGCCGGACGTTTTGCTGTGCCGCTCCTCGCACAATATCGATGCGGATATGTGCAAAAAACTTGCGCTCTTTTGCAATGTTTCCGAAGATGCCGTGTTTACTACGGCCGATGTGGAAAAATCGGTCTACGAACTTCCAATCCTCTTCCATAAGCAGGGCGTATGCGCGCGGATTCTCAAAGAACTTGCGCTCACGCCGGAAAAAAATTCGATACGTCACTGGACCGACTTTCTCGAAAAGTTAAACAATCCGGTTCAAAAAGTGACGATCGCGATGGTCGGCAAAAAGGATTATCTGGACGAATCGTACAAGTCTGTACGGGAATCGCTGTTTCATGCGGCGGTTACCGCCTTCAATGCGGAGCTTGTCATTAAGAAAATCGATGCGGAGGCGCTTGAAGCGGCGGAAAACTGCGATGCGTACTTCGACGGCGTAGACGGCATCGTCATTCCCGGAAACCACGGGCAGCGGGGCTTTTTGGGCTTGCTTACGACCGTCCGCTTTGCGCGCGAAAAAAATATTCCCTATTTGGGCATCGATCTCGGTATGCAGCTGATGGCGATTGAAACGGCGCGCTCCCTATTGGGCTGGGAAGATGCCGACAGCACGGAATTCATTCAAAACCCGCATCACGCGCTTATTAGTTTGCCGGAAGAACAAGCGGGGCTTTCGGCGACGGGCTTGATGCAGCTGGGCGCCGGAACGGTAAAAATCGTGCGGGGAAGCCGCTTGCACGGGGCGTATCAAAAGCTGACCGTTATCGAGCGGCACCGCAACAAGTATACGTTTGACCGCCGGTACGTTGCCGATTTGGAAGAGCGCGGCCTGCTGATGACCGCCATTTCCGAAACGGACACGCGCGCGGAGGCCTTTGAGTGGGCGGCGCACAAATGGGGCGTCGGCGTGCAGTATCATCCCGAATTTACCTCGCGCCCGACAAAGCCGCACCCGCTGTTCACGGCCTTTATCGGGGCTGCGCTCAATCTTGAAAACGCCTCCGTACAGGATGCGCGCTAGATGAAAACCGCCGGAGCCTTCATTTTGGCCGTATTGCTTGCGGGCTGTTCGCTCAAGTACGGGCTTGCTTCGTATGACGAGCAGTCGGTGCCGGAATTTTCGTTTGCCGACGCCGTATTTAACCGGTATGAAGACAATGCGCGCACGCTGTCGCTGACGGCCGAGCGGCTTGAGCAATATAAGGACGGAAAGACGACGTGCGCCAAGAACGTTGCGTTTAAGCTGTATGAATCGGACGGGACGCTTGACACCGAAGGTTCGTGCGGACTGCTTTCCGCCGATACGGATGCGGAAAAATACGTGCTCTACGATAAGATAAAAGTGCGCAATATAAAGGATGATATTGAAGTGAACGCCGGCGCCATCCGCTGGAACGGGAAGTCTGAGCAGCTGACGTCGGGGCGGGACGGTTTGGTGACGCTTAAAAAAGGCGGAACGGTCTTACAGGGCAGCGGGTTTTCCGCAAGCGGGGTGAGCCGCCGTTTTTCTTTTACGGGGCTGGTTACCGGCGAAGTTGAAACGCAGGATGAAGGGGAAGACGCAGAGCCGGATGCCGGAGCTTCAGAAAGTGCGGATGCCACCGATTCCGCTCCTCAAGAGAATCCTGAAACCGATGCGCCTGCAGAACGTGCGGGCGGAGAATGAGGCGCCGATGATGAAAGATGCCGTAAAGCGGGGATTTTTGTGCGCGTGCCTGCTGTGCGTTGCGGCGGGCGCGTTTCCGGAAAAGATTTCTTTTTCGGCCGACAGCATGAACGGGGTGGTCGGCGATAAGTCTGACAGCACGGAATTGCGCGGCAATGCCTATGTGCTGACCGAAAGCATGGAGATTTCCGCCGATTCCATCAAAATGGAAGGGAAGGAATTCCGCTATATCGAAGCGGCCGGCGCCGTGAAGGGCAAGAATTCCGAATCGGAACTCGAATTTGAATGCGGCAAGCTCCGCTATGATCGGGAAACCAAAGTCGCCGAGCTGTTTGAAAACGTAAATCTCATCGATGTGAAGAACAATGTCAACGCGACCGCCCAGATGATCGAATATCGGCAAAACACGGACATTGCCATCATCCAGATCAATATTGAACTCAAGCAAAAGGATAATATCTGCAACGGAGCCTATGCCGTTTACCGGAAAAAGGAGCAGCTTTTGGATTTGAGCGGGAATGCGCAGATTAAACAGGGGGACGACACATTCCGCGCGCAGGCGATTACGCTCAACCTCGACACGCAGGAAATAACGCTCGACGGTCACGTAAAGGGTTCGGTTATTGACGAGCGGAAGACGGATTCCGATTCCGAAAAGGAAGACGGAAAGACGGATGAAAAGACCGCCGGAAATGGAACGCAGCCGGATGCAGAGAAGAAGGAACAGAACGGGGCCGCGTCCGGAAAAGATACGGCGGCAAAGCCGTCGGGCAAAGGAGAAGCGGCAGACGGAAAAAGCGGCGGCGCAGGGGCAGGAAAGGAGAGCACAAAACAAGCGGATGATAAATCCGCCGCAGAGAACGGGAAGGGCGACGCGCAGGCTGCAAAAGACAGCGGCGCGGGCGCAGGGAAAGAGAGCTCGAAACAAGCGGACGGCAAATCCGCTGCAGAGAACGGGAAGGGCGACGCGCAGGCTGCAAAAGAGGGCGGCGCGGACGCATCCGCTCCAAACGCCTTGAACGACGGAACGAAGTCCGCTCCGGCAGAACCGACCGCGGAGAATGCGGGCAGTGCAGCGGAGACAAAAAACAAAGGAACGCCGAAAGAAACTGCGCCTGGCCGAACGGCGCGCAAAGGCCGCAAAAAATCCGCGCCGCCGGAATCCGCCAAAACAGAATAACCGGATACGCGCAGCGCAATTTCCTGTATTTAATAGTGGAGAACGGCAATGTCTACAGAAAACAACAACGGCAGCGCATCGCCTGCCGACAACACACCAATACAGAATACCGACACAGCCGGAGAGTTAACCGCTGCGACAGCTGGTGAGCTGCCGTCCGGTAGCGTGAGCGACGACATAGCTGGCGAGCACGTAGGCACTTCGGTGGATGAGGCGTCCGCTGCAACGGTGAGCGACGTGCCATTGCAGTCTGCCGCGGAACGTGCGGATTCTGCCGACGACGCAGCGCAGGTTCCCGCAGGGGGCGGACAGCCGTCCGGCGGCGTGAGCGATGACACATCTGGCGACCGCGCAGACAGTCTGGCGGGTGAAGTTCCTGCCGCAACGGAGAGCGGCGTGCACTTGCAGCCTGCCGCGGAGTGCGTGGATTCTGCCGACACAATGCAGGTTCCGGCAGTCGACGGGCAGTCGTCCGACGGTCTGAGCGACGGCATAGCTGGCGGGCAGGCAGGCACTTCGGCGGGTGAGGTGCCCGCTGCAACGATGAGCGACGTGCCGTCGGAGCCTGCCGCAGAACGTGCGGATTCTGATTCTGCCGACGCAGCGCAGGTTCCCGCAGTCGGCGGGCAGTCGTCCGGCGGCATGAGCGATGACATAGCTGACGATCACGTAGGCACTTCGGCGGGTGAGATGCCTGCCGCAACAATGAGCGACGTGCCGTCGGAGCCTGCTGCGGAACGCGTGGATTCTACCGGCGCAGTGCAGGTTCCTGCAGGTGGCCAACCGTCGTCCGGTTGCATAGGCAGCGGCACGCACACGCTGCGGGCGGCGAGTTTGTATAAGCGGTTCGGGCACAAAAGTGTGGTGCAGGGCATTGATTTCAAAATGCATACCGGCGAGGTGTTGGGGCTTTTAGGGCCGAACGGGGCGGGCAAGACGACGACGTTTTACATGATCGTCGGCTTTTACCAGCCGACTGCGGGCGAGATTTTTTTGGATGAGCAGCGCATTACGGCGTGTCCGATGTACCGGCGCGCTCGGCAGGGGATTTCGTATCTGCCGCAGGAGCCGTCGGTGTTCAAAAAGCTGACGGTTGAAGAAAATATTTGGGCGATTCTTGAAACACGCAAGGATTTAACGCGCGCGCAAAAGCTTGAGCGGCTTGAGGAGCTGATTGAAGAGTTTGCAATCGGCCGAATCAGAAAGCAGATGGCCTTTACCCTTTCCGGCGGCGAGCGGCGGCGGACGGAAATTGCGCGTTCGCTTGCTATTGAGCCGAAATTCCTCCTTTTGGACGAACCCTTTGCGGGCATCGACCCGATTGCGGTTGCGGACATCAAAAATATGATCGGGCTGCTGTCAAAACGCGGCATCGGCATTTTGATTACCGACCACAACGTGCGCGACACGCTGGAAATTACCACGCGCGCCATCATCATCAGTTCCGGCCAGATTATGATTCAGGGCTCAAAGCAAGAAATCCTCGATTCCCCGCTCGCCCGTGAAGTGTATTTGGGAAAAGATTTTTCGATGTAGGCGGGCAGGCGGGGTTAATTGACCTTGCAGGCCATAATGGAGTTACCGCCTGCCTTTAGTTTGCCATGGGCAAACTAACAAGAGAGTGATGTAAGTTGTTGAATGGGTAAATGGACTTTGAAAGATATAGTGGAGTACCGACAGCCCTTAGTTTGCCTTAGGGCAAACTAACAAGCGGGATTGTAAGTTGTTGATCGGGCGAATTGACCTTGAAAGAGATAATGGAGTTACCGACAGCCCTTAGTTTGCCTTAGGGCAAACTAACAAGCGGGATTGTAAGTTGTTGATCGGGCGAATTGACCTTGAAAGCCGTGATGGAACTACCGCCTCTCGTTAGTTTGCCTTAGGGCAAACTAACGAGAGGGAGTGTACGGGACTCTCTTCCTACGAGCGCAGGGAACACCTCCCTATTGGCGTAGGGAGCATCTCCCTACAGACGCAGGGAACGCCTCCCTATTAGCGTAGGGAACAGCTCCCTACGGACGGAGGACATTGCTCCCTGCGGGCATAGGGAACGGCGTGCAGCAGAGGATGGAACTTGAATGATATAACTGAGTTCCTGCCCGCGAGAGTTTTCCGGTGGAAAACTCAACCACAGTGGGGAGCGTTCGTCGTTGGGGGAGTTATGTTTTCCGGCGGCGTTTTTAATTTGTGGAGGGAGAAAAGCTCCTCCGAGCGGATCGACTATCTCGCATAGAACGATGCGAACTCCTCGCATAAGTCGGAACGAGCGTCTCGCATGAAGTGGATTGAGAGACTGCACAACAGAGTTATATTGCTGCACTTGACTACTTATACCGTTAAATATTCTCCCAAAACTGGCTTGACTTCATCGGCAAACGACTTTCCGCTAGAGCCTCTATAGAATACTTTTTATTTTGCTCGGAAAAGAGAACTATTCCATTCACGCGTGTAATATTTGTCGGCATCATGGCAAGTGTATTCGGCAGTCATTATGTATCGACTGCAATGATCCGCTTGATTCCGGATATTTTATTCCACCGGCCGCTGCATATCGTCCTTCGTTGGAAGGACACATACTTCTCTGTCCAAGTGAATCCCGCTCCTCCATCCGCAAGACGCATATTCCTCCGCCCGTGAGCAGCCGCTCGTCCTCCGGTAATGTCTTTCAGTGTAAGGCTTTCGGCGCGGATGTCATACTTGTCATTCATGTTTGCTGTGCTGGAGTACTGCCATATTTCTCAAAAAGAAAGCCGAGCCGGAGTCCTGCTGTGCAGTGCCATCAAAGAATGCCCGCCGCCTCTTTCAGCGAAACGCGCAGACCGAACACGGGATTACGGTATGCGGGGCGGCGGTCAAAACGCGTCTCCGGAACGGTATATGCCGCTCGCAATTCCGTTGCGCGGAATAAAAAACGCGAGCCGAAGTTCGCCGCATACGAGTCGTCATCTGCGCCCAACTTAAACTTTGCGCCGGAGAAAAGATCGATACGCTTCGGCAGCATGAGATTGAGAGCGGCGTTGTGCGGATGGGCGGAAACGGACGCATCCTTGAACGGTTCGGCAAAGCCCGCGCCCGATGCCGCAAGCATAAAAACACAAATACACTTCCTCATACCGCTTTATTCGCAGATGAGCGGGCATTTTCGGCAAAGATTGCGGGAAAATGGCGGGGATTTTTTTGGGGGCTAGAAACGTAGTTTAAGAAAAGCAGCGGCATCGTTACAAAGCCGCTGCTTTTTTATCACTTTTGCAAACTTCCCGTATTAGTCTTTGAAAATACAGTTTTTCAATTCTGAATATAAATCCATATCGGGAGTGAGTAGCGGTGCCATTGTATCCCGTAAAAAAGAGGATGCATCATTCCCGCATTGAGTCAGTCCTAGTATTTTTTTCAAACCGTTATAGATTTCACCGCTTGCCGATTTTATGTCGTCTTGTGGATTCCCTCTTTGCATACTGTTATTGATAGCAGTATTTTTCATTTCCAAACATTCGGATATTTTATCTACTTGATTTCGATTCTCGCAAAGTTTTTCTATCATTTGATCATCTAATAAAAAAGCTTCGATATGCCGACGGGAAAGAACTGTGATACCTCGTTTACGAAGGTCTTCAATTTGTTCCTTGCTCCTGTCATCTAAATCGACCAATCTGATGATTTTAGATTCTTTGAATACTTCCGTTATAATATTGGCAATGACATTATTTTGATTTTCCACGTCCGAAGACGAACCGACGGATATAAATGAGACATCAGGCTTTCCATTCTGGAATATTTTTGAATAAACTTCTTGATCGAATTTTTTATTATTTTTAGCCGTTGGATTTCCCTCGCACAAAACGATTGTTTCCGGAGCTATCAAGCCTGCAAAATCATCAAAAGCTAATTCTAAAAATTTATTCCAAATCGCTTTGTTTATTTCCGTCGGTTTTATCACAACGGTAGAGTCAAAATCTTTTCCATCAAAGTCGAGGAAAATAACACTATTCGGATTTGCGTCATTTAATTCTCTTGCTTTTTTTAACATCCCGATTGAATGCGTAGCAATCCATAACTGCGATTTTTCAGGAAGATTTTTATACAGTTCTTCAAGAACTTTGCTCTGTAAGCCGGTATGCATATGACTTTCCGGCTCATCAATGCAGAATATTGCCTCGGGATAGTATTCTGCATTAATAATTAAATCCAACAGTAAATCAAATGCCGATTTTTCTCCTGCAGACAGATTTTTATAGTGATATTTGTCAATTATTCCTTTCTTAAAATAAAAAATTCCGTCTCCGAGCGGATCGCCAAGATTGAGTAATTCCAAATCGGGAAAAACATTATTCAAAGATTTTTGAATTTGTCCTATCAATCTCTCGCGGAGAGCTTTTACGGTTACTTGATCGTTCTTTATGGAATAAAGTTCGCTCATCGTTTTTGCAGCCAATCTTTGATAATCTTCAGAAATTTTTGCCTCGGTTTGTATAAGATTTTCCTGTGATTGCTCAAAAGGTTTTCCCATGTGCGACAAGGCAGAAATAGAAAAATCCGGTTCATTGCGATAAGCGCTTCTAAAATAAAATTTTCCCTGAATTTCCGATTGATTCTCTGTCATATTAAAATCGTAGAAATCAATATCAATAACCCCACCAGGAACAAAGATTTCTTTATTAGAGTTGTTCCGAACCGATTCTTTCTTTAAATACAAAGTATCATGTGCAAAAAAACTCCAGCCATAGTATCTATACCACTGATTAAAAGCTTCAAATACAGATGTTTTTCCACAACCGTTCGGACCGACAAGGACAACCAGCTTTGCCGTTTCTGGAATATTTTGAATTGTCAAATCCGTGAATCTCTTAAAACCCTTCATTTTTATTGATTTTAGTTTCATCTTCCGATCTCCCTATTTTAAGTACTATTTTACGCAGCGCAGATGAAATATTGCAAGTGCTGCCAGCTCCTTCACCTGCAAGCCTCCTCTCCCTTTACCCGTAAAACTCCTCTTCCTTCGCCCGCAAGCAGCCCTCTCATCCGCCGCTTTGCCGTTTGTCCCCACACACACTCTCTCTCCACCCCGCCAACTTCTTTCACATCTCCTTCCCCCGCATCTTCTCATACCGCGCGAACAGTTCTGCTACGCATTGGCTTTCGGTGATGGCGGGCGGGAAGCCATAGGCGTGCAGGACGGCTTTGTCGTTGGCGCGGTGGGCTTTGCGGAGGACGGGCATTGCCGTTTCGTCGTAGAGGTCGGCAAGGCTTGAGTCGGGGAAGAGGGCGCGCGTCCAAGACGGCTTTTGCGCTTTGTTCGATCGCTGCTTTTTGCGCCTCCATCGGCGTGCACCACGGAAAATTGTTGTACACGATTGTGTTGCTGTAGCTATAACGCATTTCAAGTCTGCCGCAGACGGCGCGCATCCATGCCATGTGGACACTACTTGTCAGCACGCCGAAGTGGTAGAGCGACGCGTTGGGCATTTGAAAAAGTTTATCGTCGGCAATTATATCAGGTGCAAGATAGTCAATCGGAATATATCGCCGATTTTCCGATGAAACTTTCGGAATTGCGATGTATTCGGAAGTACACGGTCGCATTTCTCCGAACAGCGTCGGGCTATCTGCAAGTTGTTGCGTCGCACGTTTCGTACTTTTTAGTCTAAAATCCCGAATATTTGCAATCCGCTTCATCAAACGGGGGCATTTTTTGAGGTCGGCGGGACTTGCGTCAACAAGCCAAAAACACCAGCGCGGTTTTCGGTCAATAAAATCCTTTGCCGCAAGAAACGGACGCAAAAACTTTTCTCCCTGCGGCTCTTTTTTGACGTATTGTAACCCGCCGCGAAAAATGAGAAAATTTTGCATTTAGTTTGAGAATTTTGCGTGTTTTTCCGTGTTTTTCCGTGTTTTACTGTGGTTTTGCGTGTATTTTATCGGTTTTCTAAACATGTTTTTAGAAGATAAAAATGCTATCCTACCGGCTTTTTGAGACAAGCCAGTAGGATAGTTCATGTTTCTACAAGCGCTTTATCTTTCCATCCACAACGCCGATAGGATCATTTGCGGTCAAGACTTCGATTTTAGTTCGGGACTTATTGCTTGCGGTCGGATTCGTATTGACTTTCATTTCGATTTGATGCCAGCCGTGTAACTTTACCGCTTGCGTCAAAACTTCGTTTCGGTAAGAGCTGAGCAAGAACTTGCCGGTAACCGTTCCAAGCACTTCAATAAGCGCATTAAAATCTTTCTGTGAATAGCCGTCGTAGTGTCCTTGCGGACTGCAGTTACGGAGTACTCAAGTTTTTACAGTGTTTGCAGTCCGCCCGACTTCGGCATGGCCGAACTCGTTGCTATATTTGTGGAGTACTGACACACGGCGGGTCAATGTAGAAGAAAGATGTTTGCGTGTCGTTTGCCGCAATAACTTTGATTGCGCCGCGGCATTCGATTTGAACCCCGCTGATTCTTTCTGCCAATTCGTCGGTAAATTGCGTGCGGTTTACTGCAATTTTCCGGCTGCTTTTTCCA
>CAUTZW010000083.1:0-10391 GCA_963543045.1 uncultured Treponema sp. | reverse complement strand
ATAGTAAATGTAATGTCGCTCCATCGGTTCGACGCTCTGATATGCAGTTGGATAGAGGGCGCGTTGCGTGCGCTATCTGTCCACCATTCTTTGTTGCCGTTGTAGCCGGGTTCCGCGCGGGGCATGTTGCCTCGCTGTTGCGTGAAAGTGAGGTTGATGGTCTCGCCGCTGTAGGCATGGGTGAGCCGGACGGCCGTTCCCGCGTCGAACGTTTTGGCGATTCCGCGATGGGAAACGGTTATTTTGTTTTTGAGCACGCGGTATGCGTTCGGCGAAATGAAATTTTTGAAGATGCCATAGGCCGTGTAGCCCGCGTACGTGCCCGCAGGAATATCAATGAGCGGCGTTATCGTATTCGGCACGACGTAGCGGCGCCCGTGATAGATTACGTGAATGGTAGTGCCTGCGCTGGCGGAATAGGCGTACCGCACCGTTTGCGCCGCGTTGTAACATGCGCCGTCCGGCGGGATGAGCGGAATGTGATGCGTCCGGTTGCCCTGCCGGTAGTGGAGCGCGGGGCTGGTGATGACGCCCTCATCTTCAATGAGGCGGATGGCCGCCCCATTGCGTCTAAAATACAAGCTCATAGTCCACCTCACGCAATCCAGATTGCGCCTTCGGCACTCGGCGCGGAGTTCGGATTGACCGGCACGGTGGGCGTCTCGATACCGAGCCACTTCCGCGCTTCCTCTCTGTTCATGTCCTTTATGTGCGCGCTGTCTTTGTAAACGGCAAGTGATTCGCATTCTTCGGCCTGCACTCTTGCGCCGATCCAGCCTATTTGGATAGTGCGCTCTCCCGTGTAGTCCTTCATGCCGTTGGCGGAAGCCTTGCGCTCGGCGAGGTGCAGGCGGATTTGCTTTTCGAGGACTGCAAGGGAATCGCCCTTGAGCTTCAAGGCGTTATCCAGAAAATCATCGACTGGACGGTCGAGCTGAACTTCGGAGAGGCTGAAAAACCGCCGCTTTTCCAGTTCGACATCGAGCGCAAAGCGAGCTTCGAGCAAATCATGCAGGCGGTTGACCGGAAGATTCCCGTAAGCCGCTCGGAACTTTACTCTTCCTATGGACTTCCTGAACCGAAAGATGATGACGACGCTTTCGTCATGGAAAACTCGCAGATGCTTTTGAGCGACAGTCAGCGCAATTCGGGCGTAAAAAAAAACTTTTCATTCATTTAAGTGATTCCGACGCAATTCGGAAAGAAAGGGCGAACGCAAAGGAGCTTGACTCGCTTTGCGATGCGGCGAAAAAGGGCGTTTTGCCGTTCGTTGAAAAGGCGGCGAACGCCTATTTTAATGCCGTAAAAACGCCGGACGATTTGAAGTTCGACGCTTTGCCGTATCTTCCGCCGGACAGGGATTTTATAAAGAGCGTCGAAACGCTCATCTCAAGCGCATTTTTGCTCGGGATTTTCCACGCAAGCGAGGAGCAGGGCGTAAGCCGCGACGCAGTCAACGCCGCGGACGATACGGACATTCCTCCCATTCCATTCTCAGAGGCGGTCGGTTTTTTGAAGTCGAAATTAAACCTGTTCAAAAACTTCAGTTTTGGAACAGGATACATTGAAATACGACGTTCTAAATCGTGCTATTTGTGCGATTTAGAACTCGCAGAGCTGTTCGATAACAACGTTCTCGAACAGCTCCAGTGCCTGTGACAAAGACCGAATGGCTCTCTCTCGAAAAAAAGATGCGTTTCCGGGCGTTCACGATGGCAAAGCTCGGAGAGGTGAATGTCATCGAGACGGTAAAAAATCAGCTGGTGAAGGCGATGGAAAGCGGCGAAGGCTTTGCGGCATCGTTCGACACGGTAAAAGAGATTGCGAAAGCGAGCGGCAAGACGCTCACGCCGTTCTATTGGGAGACCGTGTTTCGCACGAATGTGCAAGGCGCGTATGTGGCGGGGAAGCTCCTGCAGTATCAGAAATTTCCGCCCGCCGCCTACCGGCTCCTTGTCATCGAGGACGTACGCACAAGCGACATCTGCAGGCATCTTTTGACGCAATCAGGCTACGGCGTGGTCATGCCGGTCGATCATCCGTTCTGGACGACGCACGGCTTCCCGCCCTACCACATGAACTGCCGCACAGGAATCAGCGCAGTGTATGACTCGCAGATAGGCAGATACGGCAACAACGTCGAAAACCGCAGCATGAAGTCCTTCAGTAAATTCAAGGTGCAGGACGGGTTTGGCGGAAACCCGATCGAGAAAGAGAGCTGGTGGCGGCTTACCGACAGCATGAAAAAACGTATCGAACGGTACGGACTCCGGCAGCAGGTCGAAGATTTTGCGCACTCCATCGGCATTAAAAACTATGACATTCGCCTTGCTCATAATGAGATTGAAAAAAGACGTCTTCACGGAACTAAGTTTCAAGCGCAGCTTATAAAAGGTGCAAACCCGAAACCTCATGAGGTTGAAATTGCAAAAATCCTTGAAGAAAACGGACATAAAGTTTTGTTTACGCCGGAAAACACCTTTGTCTCCGGCATAAAGAATCCGGAAGGAATAGAACCATCTGTGAACAAAATCCTTGAAATGAAACGAATCACAAGCGGTAGTCTCGATAAGATAGGAGACAGAATGGAAGACTGTTCAAACCAAAATGCCGAAATTGCTGTTCTGTATCTGGTCGGTAAAAAGGAATACTCGGAAAAAGACGCAATAGAAACGGTACGAAACACATTCAAAAAACTTATACAAGAATACAAGCAGGTATCTTCTTTACAGGAGGTATGGCTTATTTGGGAGGGAAAGCTGGTCAAAATAAAAAAATAAGAGACTTCATTGCCGTGCTTTGATAATAAGCATAATTCGGCTTTCAGTCTCTTGCTGTGAGTGTGGGAGCTGGTCGCACCTGCCCCTATCGCCACACCGAAGCTTGTAATTATTCTAACCGCCAACGCAGGAATGTCAAGTTTTGCGCACAAAACTCCGGCAAATCCCTAAAAAAATCCGCCGTGCCTCGATTAGATTTTCTAAAAGCAATCTGCCGTACCATGAGCGTAATGGAGGCAAGATGAAACTTAAAGCATGTATCGCATGGACGCTGGGCGGAAGCGGTGCGCGCGCAACGTCCACCGTCAAAATTGACGCGAGCGGCTCGGAAATTCTACTCGGGATCGAAGCGATTGTTACGGAAGCGGCAAACGCCCTCTCCGATGAATTGAAAGTCCCGCACGACATGGCGCGCCAAGCAATCTTAAAGACGCTCAATGAAAATACCGGAATGGAGGAAAATGAGACATGAAAAAGAACAAGGAGGCTCAAATGGATTACGTTGAAGAATTCGAAAAAGACTTCAAGAAAGTCGGGATTGCAGGTGTCGTGGTCATACTTGCATTGATTGCAATGATTAACTCATGCTCAATCGTCCAGCAGCGGGAACGGGGCGTGCAGTATGTTTTGGGAAAGGTCGTAGGAGAAGTCATCCAGCCGGGACTTACCTTCCACGCGCCTTTCGTGTCAAAGATAAAAAAGTATTCGATTGCGCCGAAAACTTACGACGCGGCGTTTTCAGTGGATAACGGCGGAGCAATCACAAGAGACATGCAGACCGTCGGAACGAGCAACAGATCCTTTTACATCAGTGCTTAAAAAAATTAATTGGCGAGGCTCGTATAAAACAGGGGCGCAAGTCCTATAAGTAAGAGCAGCTTGCTTATAGTAGATGCGCAGAGTGTTAAAAATACGGACAGCGTCGAAGGGAAAGGCTATGATGCAGGTAAGAAAATATCTGGAATCAAGCGCCATATTGCAGTCGATACGCAAGGATTACCGCATGCTCTTGCCGTGACGGCAGCCAATGTTACCGACAGAAAGGGCGCCTTGCCCGCTTTTGAGCACAATAAAGATGAATTGACGGAAGTGAAAAGCATTTTGTGTGACGGCGGCTATAGCGGACAGCCGTTTGCCGATGATGTCAAGGCAGTTTTGGGCGAACAAGTACCGGGACAAGTAGTCAAGCGCAATGAATTACATACCTTTGAAGTAATTCCCAAACGGTGGATAGTGGAACGAAGCTTTGCATGGCTCGAAAAACAGCGCAGACTGTGGAAAAACTGCGAGAGAAAGCATAATACCGCGCTACAATTTATAATACTGACTTTATATCGCTGCTACTTAGAAGAGCTTAAACAGCTTCTTACAGAACCGCATTAAGCGTTTCAGCAACAGAACCATACGGATGTACTTTACTTGTGATATTCCGCTTCAACGCACTCTATGTATGCTCAATGGAATTGTGTCCGATGAATACAGCGGCCGGAAAATTAATGTCTGCGAGTTCTCTTTCGCAAACCCATGTAAGACCTCTTTTTTATGGAAAGATGCGTTGTCCATGATAATGAACACCTCTTCGGTAAGGCTTTGAACAGCTCATCCTTAAACCATTGGTCGAATAAGGCTGCGTTCATCGTTCCGCTGTAGGTAAATGGAGCAATCAGTTCTACTTCGCACTCGGCAGTGACGCGCTATTACCTCTATTAGCCTCGAGGACTTAGGGCATATAATTAGTACCATATCTGTGTTTCAGTGTCGTGATCATCGATAAGATACGCTCGATAAGTCGGGAATGTCCTCACATTGTTCCCGAAGTTGCGGAATGCAAATAATGGCATCTGAAATTCGATAATACAGATCCGCATGGAACCGGCTTTACTAAAATACCCGCTGTCCAGAACGCACAGCAGCTTCGCCTGCACACTGAGCGAAAGGCTCGTAATTTCATCGATGAACAGCGAGCTGTGGTATGCTTCGGCATAATATCCGCATTTTTCGGTGGCGCCAGTGAATGCTCCGGCGGGATGAAGCATTCGCTTGCTGCAACCTTCCTACACCTTCAACAGCGGCACACCACGCTCAGAGACAACAGTATGTTGCCGGTGGTATGGAAACCGCACAGCGAATACCGCGACGGGATGAGAGATTCGCTGGTGCAACCCGTCCCCTTATTTCTGCAAAGACTGCACGCCACGCTCAACGGGGATGATATATTGCTGGTAACATGGAGGACACGAAGCAATGCCTCTAGTGAGATAAAGGATTTGCTTGATGCAAGCCTTTCCCAGCGCCTGCAAAGACGGTACGGCAGACTCAACGGCAACGGTATGTTGGCAGTGACATGGAAGACGCGGAGCAAATGCCACGACAGGCTAAAGGATTCGGTTGGCGCAAGCTCTCCCTACGTCTCCAAAGGCAGTACGCCACGCTTAGCGGCAACGGCATATTGCCGGTGGCATTGAGGATGCGAAGCAAAGCCCCGACAGGATGAAGAATTTGCTTGGCGCAAGCCACACTCCCACGCCTGTAAGACAGCACGTCATGTCCGATGGTCACGGTATGTGCCGGTAGCATGGAAGACGCAGCGCGAATGCCCGGTGGGACAAAGTATTCGCTGCCGCAAGCCGCCGCCTCCGCTTGCAAAGACGACATGTCACGCCCAGTGGTGACGGTGTGTTGTCGCTGACATGGAGACGCGGAGCGAATGCCCAACAGGATGAAACATTCGCTTGGCGCAAGCCCTCCCTTAGAACCTGGTTGGAGTCTTATAAAAAAAATGTATAACAGTCAATAGCATAGATTGCAGAGCAGTATAAACCTTATTGCTTTTTGTTTTTCCAAAGAAACCTCTATTTTCAAGTTAAATAAAGCTTTGTTTTAAGTCTTATTGTTTGAAAAGACAAAAAATATATGAAATTATTCTGTCTGACCAGTTTAAAATAGCTACATAAAAGACTCTAAACACTTGCTTTCGCCTTCAAAGACGGCACATCACACTTAGAGACGACGGGATGTTGCCGGTGGCATGGAAAACGCAGCGTGGATGCCTTGGCGGGATGAATCATTCGCTTGATGCAAGCCTCTCCCACGTCTCCAAAAGCAGTACACCACGCTCAGCGGGGACGATATGTTGCCAGTGACATGGAAGGCGCGGAGAAATGCTCCGGCAGAATGGAGGGGGCGCCTACGTCGCCAAAAACGCCACGTCACGCTCAGTGGTGCCAGGATGTGCCGATGGCATGGAAGACGCAGCGCAAATATCCCTGCGGGATAAGGGATTCGCTTGCCCCTCCCCCTACGCTTGCAAATCCTCGTTTGCCGCCGACAGCAACCGGACGTCCGCACTTAATTCCTTTGTGGAACCGACTTTAGTGAAATGTCCGCTGTCCAGAACGCACAACAGCTTCGCCTGCACGCTGAGAGAAAGGCTTGCAACTTCATCGATGAACCGCGAACTGTGGTCAGCTTCGGCATAATATCCGCATTTTTCGATGGCATCAGTGAATGCGCCGGAAGGATGAAGTATTCGCTTGGTACAAGCCTCCAAGGACGGCACGCCAAGCCCAACGGTAACGGTATGTACCGGTAACATGGAAAACACGAAGCAAATACTCTGGCGGGATAAAGGATTCGCTTGGTGCAAGATCCCCGATGCCTCCAAAGACGACACGTCATGCCCGACAACGGTATTGCGGTGACATGACGGACATGGAACAAATGCCCCGGAGAGATGAAGGATTCAGTTGGTACAAGCCTCCTACGCCTGCAAAAACGCCACTCCACGCCCAGCGGCAACGGTATATTGCCGATGACATGGAAGACGCGGAGCAAATGCCTCGTTGGAATGAAGCATTCGCTTGGCACAAGCCTCCCCTTACGCCTGCAAAGACGGCACATCACGTTCACCGGCAACGGTATGTTGACGGTGGCATGGAAGACACGGCGCAATACACCTACAAGATAAGGGATTCGCTTGGCACAAGCCTCCTCCTATGCCTGCAAAGACAGCACATCACGCACAACGGCAACGATATGTTGTCGGCGGTATGGAAGCCGCATAGTGAATACCGCGACGGGATGAAAGATTCGCTTGGCACAAACCTCCCCTTACGCCTGCAAAGACTGCACGCCACGCTCAACGGGGACGATATGTTGCCGGTAACATGGAGGACACGAAGCAATGCCTCTAGTGAGATAAAGGATTTGCTTGATGCAAGCCTCTCCCTACGTCTGCAAAGACGGCATGGCTCGCTCACTGTCGGCAAGGGTATGTGCCGTTGACATGGAATACGCAGGGCAAATGCTTCGTTGGAATGAAGCATTCGCTTGGCACGAGCCTCCCCTTACGCCTGCAAAGGCGGCACATCACGCTTACTGGCAACGGTATATTGCCAGTAACATGGAAGACATGAACCAATGCCTCCGGTGAGATAAAGGATTCGCTTGCCGCAAGCCTCTCCATCCACCCGCAAAGATAACACGCTACACCCGGCAGAAACAGTATATATCCACACATACCGCTTCCCGTGTGTAAGTAAACGCGAGCAACTTGTGCGCACTTTGTTTTCTTAATCTCTACGCCGACTTGTCGGAACAATCGAGGCGGAAAAAGTTGCGGCCTGCTATCGTCGTATCCTTGCCGACGCCGGATGCCGAACGTACATCTTTCCTCGCTTCTTCTGTTATTCTGCCGCCGCCTTTATGCGGTAGATTTTGGCGCGGCCGGGCGCTTGTATCGGCTCAATGAGATTCATGCGGCAAAAAAGCCAAATCAAAAGACCGGCACAGCTGCCGGCCGATGCGGGAAGCTGTTTATCGTTCAAAATGCACTCCTGAAGCATCCGGCTGGAAAACTCGTGTGGCGTCCCCTCCGGAATGAGGCGCAGATAGTCTTCCGCGCGGGAAAACACCTTCGTTTCGATAATTTCTTCGAGCAATTTATCCGTTTTAATCCAATTCCGCTTAAAACGCCGCCGCTTATTTTCCGACTGTACCGCAGTTTCCGTCCGCGCCCGCCGTTCCGTCATGCGAATCAATAGGACTTCGAGCGTAAAACCGTCATGGAGCAACAGCGGATAGAGGCCGGTCAATTCGCGAAGAATATGATAGATGCAGCCGCGCTTCGGGCTTGCGCGCCTCGAAATGAGCCCGTCGCTTCCGTAGAGCTCTATCGTTTTCCGAATCGCAACCGGATGGACGATTTTAAAACGGCGTCCAGCTTTGAGCGCCGCGTCCGCCTTGTCGAACAGCTTTGAAAGATTTTGCGTTTGAATCTCGATGATGCTGCCAGCGCCGTCGACGATATCGTAGATTTTACCGTCCTGCTCCGCCTCGACACGGCAGCCGTCCTCGAGAGAATATAACGTTTTCAGCGTGCGGTGCAGGGCGCTTTCCTTGAGCGTGTTGATGACATTCGCCATGCGCCGACTATACCGAATGCACCGGAAAAAAGAAATGCGGGGCGGAACAGTCCGCGAAAAACATGCGGGAAAGTTGGAAGTTGTATCTTAGGCCGGTCGGTTGAGTAAGAGGGGGTGAGTGCATCTTGCACGCTGCCGGTATATGTGGTCGGTAAAGGCATCCCAGTTTCGTCATTGAGAGAGCAACCAGCTCCCCCGCACAGCGTACCCGCCAGACAACCAGAGCGACGACAATCCGCTTCACATAAATCTACAGCAACATCGACAATGTAGTGCCGTTTGAGTGTCGGATACGCACGCAAGCGGCCAGTCGGTTGACTACGAAACAAAAGGGGCTGAGCTGTTATCCGATAGCCTTAACGTTGTCTTTCGTTCTTTTTGTTTTTGTGAAATTAAAAGAAGGAGCGGCAGAGGCAATGGTGACTGGGCAGACCGATTGAGTAAGGGGCTTGGACACATCTTGTGCGCTGTCGGTATATGTCAGGCGGGAGACCGGTAGGGCGAGCCCCAGTTTTACCGTTGAGCGATTGAATAGCCGATTGTACATAACCGACGGATTTTTATTTGACGGGTTTAATTGTGTCTACCACTTGCTTCCGCTTTCGATACTACGCAGTCGGCCGGATGTTCGGTTGACTACGAAGCGAAGAAGATAAGCCGTTAACCGATAGCCTTTAGCTTCCGTTCGTTTTCGCTTTTGTAAAAATGGGAAACAGGGCGACAGCAGAAAGGGGAGACTGAGTGCATATTGCGCACTGTCGTCATATGTCAACCGATAGGACGACGCTCCAGTTTTGCCGTTAAGAGAGCGACAGCCGGTTGAGCGCGAAGCAAACAAGATGAGCTGTCATCCGATAACCTTAGCGTTGTCGTCCGTTTATTTTTGCTTTTGCGAAAGGCGGGTCTAATTTTGTCAGCTGTTTGCTCCCGGTTTCGATAATTCGCAACTGGCCGGTCGGTTGCGTAAGAGGGTGTATGTGCATTTTGCACGTGGGCCGCTATATGTCGGTCGGGAACCCCAGTTTCGTCATTGAGAGAGCAACCAGCTCCCCCAGCACAGCGTACCCACTTCACAACAAAAGCAACGACAATCCGCTTCACGTAAATATGCAGCAACATCGCCAATGTAGCTTCGTTCTAGTGCCGGATACGCACGCAAGCTGTCGTATCAAGGACACTGCAATTACCGTGCGCATAAAAAACGCATACGACAAAAAGCCGTATGCGTTCAACTAATAATAAAAGGAAGCGTTCACTTCAAAGGAGAGCAACAGCTACTCTGCATCCGGATCAAATCCCTCCGGATACTCGACATTCGTATAAACATTCTGAACATCGTCGTTGTCTTCAAGGCGGTTGATAAGCTTTGCGACTTTTGCGGCCGTATCTGCATCAACCGGAGAATAGGAATCCGGAACCATTCCAACTTCTCCCGAAAGCGATTCAAAGCCTTTTGCGGCAAGCGCATCCGCCACCGCTGCAAAGGTATCCGCTCCAGTCGTAACGGTGATAACCCCGCCGTCGTTTACGATGTCGTCCGCACCTGCTTCCAGGGCAGCTTCCATAACCGCATCTTCCGAAACTTTTTCCGCGTCGTATTCAATGGTTCCTTTGCGCTGGAACATGCGGGAAACAGACCCGGTCACACCGAGGTTTCCGCCGTTTTTATTAAAGATATTTCGAACATCGGCTGCAGCGCGATTCTTGTTGTCCGTCAGCACTTCAACCATAACGGCAACTCCGCCGGCTGCATATCCTTCATATACCAATTCCTCAAAAACAGCCGCGCCAAGCTCTCCGGTACCTTTTTTGATAGCCCGATCGATATTATCCTTCGGCATATTGGATGCCCGAGCTTTGATTATTGCGGTTCTCAAGCGAGGATTCGAGTTGGGATCACCGCCGCCCATACGTGCTGCAATAGAAATCTCTTTAATGAATTTCGTAAAAAGCTTGCCGCGTTTTGCATCCGCCAGCCCTTTTGCGTGCTTAATTGTCGCCCATTTGCTATGTCCAGACATTCAAAAAGCTCCTTTTTATAATTCTATAAGAATAGCTTAGAGCGAACTCTACAAAAAATCCATGAGATGGTCAATATCTCGAAAAAACTGTATCAAAAACAAGTGAAAAAATGGTCATTGTAAATCGAGCAACTACCAAAGGCAGCTTATTGGTAGTCGCTCGAGAA
>CAUTZW010000082.1:0-11088 GCA_963543045.1 uncultured Treponema sp. | reverse complement strand
GGTGGGAGGACGTACGCCCCCTGTCTCATGCCAGAGATTCATAACTATAGTCATTGGGCCGACGGAGGAATTGCATCGTGCGGTTTTAATTTTACCGACCGTCGGCCTCCTGTTTTGTCTGTGACAAAACAGGCAAGCTTGTTCTTGTGGCGGAGAGGCGGAGGAATTTCACCGTATAGATGTAGTTTTTTGACCGCCAGCCTCCTATTTTGCATAAGCAAAATAGGCAAGCTTGTTTTACGGTAGGAGCGGCGTTATCGTGTTCGGCACGACGTAGTGGCTCCCGTGATAGATTACATGCAAAGTTCTGCCTGCGCTGGTGGAATAGGCGTACTTCACCGTTTGCGCCGCGTTGTAACATGCGCCGTCCGGCGGGATGAGCGGAATGTGATGCGTCCGGTTGCCCTGCCGGTAGTGGAGCGCGGGGCTGGTGATGACGCCCTCATCTTCAATGAGGCGGATGGCCGCCCCATTGCGTCTAAAATACAAGCTCATAGTCCACCTCACGCGATCCAGATTGCGCCTTCGGCAGTCGGCGCGGGGTTCGGATTGACCGGCACGGTGTGTGCGGAGATTGCGTTGTTGGAGGCGGCGAGGGCCGACGTTGTCGCGAGTGTTTTCCATACCGTCCAGCGCTTGAGATTACCATCGATGGCATTGCGATATTTCCATAACGCTGCATCAGCCCAATTCTCTTTGAAAAACTGGATATATCCGACGGAACCAGGGGCATCGAACGCCAACAACGCGCCGCTGTACGTTGGGTACGCGACCGTATACATGCCGACTGCCGTAGTGGTATCGAGCTTATCGGGAGTAATCTGCCCGCGGTAACAGAATACGTGCGGGTCGCTCTTAACATGGCAGGCAAGGATAGCGTTATCCGTCGCCTTTTTCACAACACGCTCTTCTTCTTGAACGGTGATGCCGCCTTTTTCCCCCGCATCGCCTTTTAAGTTTTTGAAATCAAAGTGTACGCTTTTATCGCGGCCCTCGCCGGTTGCACTAACCGTGACTTCCGGCGTTCCGACGCTGTTATCTACCGATGCGGTAATTTCTTTAATGTTCGCCGCGTCTCCGGTGTCTCCCTTGTCGCCTTTGAGATTCTTAAAATCGAAGTGAAATTGTTTGTCGGTGTCTGGGCCGGTTGCACTAACCGTGACCTCCGGCGTTCCGACGGCGTTATCTACCGATGCGGTCGGCGTTCCGAATCCCGCCGCCGTACCTGGCTCCCCCTTCATGTTCTTAAAATGGAGGGTGAGCTCTTTATTTTCCGGCGTTCCGCCTTCTTTTACGGTAACCTCCGGCGTTCCGACGTTGGCATCAACGGTTGCCCGCACCTTGTTGATGCGGCCGGCCCCGCCTTTGCGCCCGTTACGCACCTTAAACGTAACTTTTTTCCCGTTGAATAATTCGGCGGTGATGATGTTTTCCCCGCCGTCTTCCGTGCTCGTTTGCGTCTGTTCCAGCTTCGTAATCACCGTCCCCGTCGGGAATACCGCCGGTAATACCAATCCCTTAACCGCCATCGCTTACCCCTTAATGCACACGTTGATTATACTACTCGCTTCAAGACACTTGACGCGAACGGCCGAAAGATTGTTGACAACGGTAATGTGCGTCCATTCCGTATATATCCTGTCATCGTGTCCTTCCGGATTGTGCCAGTAGCCGCCGGAACCGTCCTCTTCAATGCTCCGCGGGGAGCTCAAACTGTATTCGATCTTAAAGGCTGCCGTCTGCCCTTCCGGTATATTGACTTCAACGCTTGTACTTGCCACGCGGTCGGGCACCAAAATCCAGAGCGTATCGCCCTTTTTAATATTCTCATCGACTTGCAAGCCGGTTGTACCCATGCGGGCATTGGGCAGCACCCGCCCATTACTCATCATTGCCATTGTCCGCCTCCTCATTTTGAGCCGCATCTGCATCGGCATCGGCCGCCTGCGAATCGGGAACCTGCTGGCACATGAGCAATCGCGAAAACAGCTGTACCCGTTCATCCTTTGCGAGGTATCCCATGACCTCCGCATATAATTCGTCTGTGATTAGTCTCATAGTGGTATAGTCATTCGGCGGGCGGGATGGATTTGATCGTGCGGATTTAATTTACCGTCCGCCCGCTTCCAGTTTTGCTTGCGCGAAACTGGCTAGATGGTCTTGCGGCAGGGGCTGGCAGGGTAATTGCGCCGTGCGGTGTTATTTTTCCGTAGGTTTCGGTTTTACCCCTCGCGGCTGCTTCATGCCGGTCGGTAGCCCTATCCGTTCGCGCGGCGGGTCGCGCCGTATGCCGGTTTGTTTGGTGAAGTCGCGGGCTTTTGCCTGCCATTCGCCGATTTTTAGGCGGGCTTTGGCGTTGTCGAGGCCTGCGGCTTCTTGAACGGCGGCTTTTTTCTTGTAAAATCTGATGTTGCGTTCGATGTGGCGGAGGTGCTGCTCTCCCTCGTAACGCGTCATCTCTTGATCGTTGAAAACGACCTTTTCCGCCGTCCATTCGTCTAAATCCTCTTTGGCATAGTGCTTGTCCATGCCCTCAAAGTAGGGATAGAACGAATGGCGGCAATTTACGCCGCAAATGCCGTCAGCTTCGCCGTAGCGGCATACTTCGTAAAAATTGGGGTATTTGTCGGTGCTGCCGTGCAGTTTGAAGATGCGCCCCTGCCATGCCTCATGTTCAGGGCGGGAACCGACGTGCGCGGAAACTTCGACAAGGTCGCATTCCAATTCGTCGCAGTTGGTCAGCGTCATGGTGCTTGCGGTTTGGTTTACGCCGGTCAACACGTTCATGCGCACCGCCGCTTCAATGCTCCGCGTTACGGGCTTTCGCCCGTTGTTGTACGTTACGCGCGTCTGTAAGCCCTCTTTTGCCAGTTCGTCCGTTGCCTGCTTTATCGCTTGAATGTAGTTGAATGCGCCGCTTGCAACGTTCATGTAAGCGCGGTTCGCCTGTCGGATAAATTGCACGTTCGACGTTTCGGCGGTCGTCAGCGTGAGGCGCGAAAGGTCGGAATGCACTTTTTTTATCGACGCAAGCATAACCTGCGCTTGACTTTCGGAGAGCGTGCGGCCGGTATCTTCTTGAAAAATGCGGTTATCGGCGCGGGCGTTTTTTATCATCGCGTCCGTAAAAATCGCCGTCAACTCTTCGACTATCCGCGCGTCGTAACGCTTTAAGATACGCGCGATGTTTTGCTTAAGCAATCCGGCTTCGACAATCGTACGCGCCTGATATTCGGTAAGCTCGGTAATTCTTCCCAGCCGCGACAGCCGACGCGCCATATCGCTTAACACGTCAGCCTCCAGCTGCGAATATAACTCTATGAGTTCGTCGGCAAGTCCTTCAAGGTACTGCGGGGGTAACATGATCGGGCGGCGTTAGTCGGTTTGGGAGGTGTGAGGGACGGTGCCGCCCGCCCCGCTTTTGCTTTCGCAAAACCGGTTGCGCTGTTCGTCGTCGCGGTGGGCGGCGTTGCCGTTTGCAGTGTTCGCCTGTCGCTTTTCGGCGTTGCGGCGGAACGCAGATGCGCCACTTATGGACCCTTTCCGCCATCGCAGAGTGGGAAAAATCTTACGGGAAGCAATCTATGCATAACCGCAGCCGCTGCTTACCCGGATAATTCTTGCATCGACGGGGGAAAATGCGTGGACTTTAGATCCGTTCACCGGCTCAAGCACGGCGGAATTGCAGCGAATCCATTAAAAGGAAGTTCGAATCTCCGTGAATGCGCCCTGTATTGCGGAAACGCGTTGCCGGTAAGATAGCACTGTGTACGGCTCGCCCGCGTCCGCACCGCATAAATCATAAATTATGGATTATAGCAAGAGGAAATCCGAATATTTCTAATCTATTTTTCTAGGGCTCCGATAATGAGAGTGAGGCTTTACGCTTCGCATTCATCAGGCAGGAGGTCTATATGTCGGTTGCAATTAATTCAGCAGCATATAGCAATGTGGCTTCCGGCGGCGCAGGGGACAAATTATATGTGCCGGTTAAGCCAGCGGTATTATTATACTCGCATTTTGATCACGTTTCGGGTTTTAAGGCGGGAAAAAACCAAAACGGCGTTTCAATCACGAAGATTCAGATACTGAATACGTTAATCGATCATCTATCCTCGATTAAATCCGGAACGCAGGAATCGGTAGCGCATCTTTCGACGGATCAAATTGATTCGATGATCGAAAATTATCAGACGCAGATAAGCCAAGCGGTTCAGGCGGCAAAAACGATGCCCTACATACTGTCGGGCGTTCGTCCGGAAGCCGGTTCATTGTTTATGATGGACGCGTGAGGCGCTAGCGCCACGTAAACCACAACGAGAGCGCGCCGACTGCCGTAGTGATGGCGGTGAACGGCGCGCCGATTTTTATCCAATCCTTAAAAGTCATCGGACAGCCTTCTTTTTTGAGTATTCCCATTGCGACGATGTTCGCGCTGGCTCCGAACGGCGTTAGGTTTCCGCCGAGACACGAGCCGATCAGCAGCGCAAACATCAGTAGCTCGCGCTGAATGCCGAGCGACGCGGCAAGCTGAGATGCGACCGGCAGCATAATAATGATGTACGGAACGTTATCGACAAAGCCCGAAGTCAAAATCGAAACGGCAATGATCAGCAGAAAGCTCATAAAAACGCTGCCGCCGGTTATGCGCGACAAGAACGCTGAAAAGTCCGCCAGCAGTCCCGTTTCCGCAACGGCGCCAACAACGACAAAAATCCCCGACAGGAAAAATATCGACTCCCAATCAAGTTCAGCGATAAGCCGTCCGGTTTCACGCGCGCCGCGCTTCTGCACGCATCCGTACCACAGCAGCCCCGCGCCGCCGAGCAGCATCACATACGCGCCCGAAAGGTAAGGAACGGCGGTATGCCAAAAGGAAATTGCGGCAAGCCCGACAATCATGGCGCATAAAAGCACGGCCGGCACGATCGATATAACGGCCGTCCGCTCCGCAGTCGCTTTTTCTTTTGCATTCCGAAAGTAATAATAGAAGAAAAAACAGCCTGCCAACATGCCCGCCTGAATAAAAAAGAAAATCGACAGCCGCCCGTGGTGCACAAAAAAGTCGTTGAACGTGTAACCGGCGTAGCTTGCAAAAATCATCGAAGGCGGGTCGCCGACGAGCGTCGCAGTCCCCTCAAGATTGGACATGACGGCAAGTCCCGCCATAAAATAGGTTGGATTCAGCTTGAGTTTTTTCGTCAGTGCAAGCGCAATCGGCGCCATGACGAGCACTGTCGCCACATTTTCCACAAAAATAGAAATAATTCCGGTCATTGCAAGGAGCAGCACCATGGCAACGCCGGTCGCCGAGGACTTTTCGACAATGATATCGGCAATTCTCGCCGGTACTTTTGAATAAATGAACAGCGCGGCAATCGCCATGCTGCCGACATAGATCATCAAAACATTCCAATTGATGAGCGCGATAAGCGAATGCGTCAGCGCATAAAAGTGCGTGCTGCCGCCGGTAAAAATCCTGCCGGGCAGCGCCATTCCCAGCGCCGCAAGCAGAAGCGCCGCGCCGGTCGTAAAAACAATCTTCTTTTCCTGAAACACAATGACGAGCGCATACATATAAAGCGCAATGCAAAGGACAATCCACTTCATTTCCATAGCGCCGCACTGTACACGAACACTGCACAAAAATCCAGCTCAGGGGCGGACGGGGAAATGGGCACACGGATGCTGGAATGCCTCGACCGTCCGCCTCCAGTTTTTGCCGGTGGCAAAAACTGGCGAGAGGGGTCGTTTTCCCGCCCGTCAACCTTCGCGAATTGCTCGCTAGTTTCGCGCGAGCGAAACTGGAAGCGGTCGGTCGCCCCTCACTATCATGTACGTGCCCACTGTTCCGACCGCCTTGTTTTTCCGCTGTTAAACAGACGGCCGACGAAAAAGTTGTACTTCTCCGCCGACCAATTTTTCTCTCCGACATCCACGAATTACTCGCCAATTTCGCGTTAGCGAAACTGGAGGCAGGCGGCCGAACCTCATATCATGCAGGCTGCTTCTATTTATCGTGTGAAAAATACTGGTCTTGCAGCCTGCCCGAGTTTGCCGTAGGCAAACTCGTTGCTCACCCGACATCACACTTTGAATTTCCCCACCACAACGACCGATACGCTGCAATTCCAAGTAATTCAATAAATTACGCGCACCAAAACTACACGCAAAAAACAGCCTTTACTCAAATTGTAGTAAAGACTAATGTATCACCCGAACAATTTAGAAAATGGCGTTATGCACTATCGGCAGGAGCTGAAACGGATTATTTGATAAAAAAACAACCTTGACCAATACACTTTAACCAACGAAGAAAAAAAACAGGCTTGTTTGATATAGAAGTGATATTTTGAAATAAAGTGGGGTCGGGGCGGTATCCGCACTCTCGTGTTTCGTTCACCAGCCTCAACCGTTTTTATACTACTTCTAACGTTATAATAAGTCAATTGTCCCCTCCCTTTTCCCTTAAATCCCCCACCGTAATAACAAGCTCGCCTATTTTGCACAAGCAAAATAGGCGGTCGGCGGCCGGAAAACTAAAACTACACGATAAAGTTCACCCGCCGACCAAATATAAAAGCATGAAGATAATCGCGGACGAATTATACACTCGATAAGCCGATAGATATAAGCGAGACGCAAGCGGATAAAATAATGAAAACGGAATTAACAAAATCGACCGTTTATCAAAATCCAGGAACCGGAGCCTCCGTTATTTTACAAAGCGGGAAAGCAAAAGAAGATACGGTAAATATTGAATCTGTAAGGCTTTATGCGGAAGCGGCACGGCAGCAAATTGATTTAATACGGGCACACGGTCTATATGTTACCGGAAAAGAGTGCGGGGAAAAACTGCGACATTATTATGGACGGCGTACCAACCGAAATGAAGAAAATCACCGGCGACGAAAATGCCATTTCGCACAGATTTAGAGAAAGTTTACAGCAAGGGAAAAACTCATTTTTAGAAATTGAACGCGATATATCCGTAACAAGAGTAAAAGAAATATTACACGGCGTATTAAAAAACAACGAACAAACGACAGGGATTGTATATTGCTATCTAAATGGCAAATTGTATAAATGGGATATGGCAAGTCTAAAATAAAGAAAGGCACCGTTTCCAGCGCCCAATGTTGCTCCAGGCTGGCATTGCTGCCAGAACTCGAACCGTCTTTATATTACACTGTCCGCGTTCATACTGTCAACACATTTCTTCCATCTTGAACAATGGTACGCGCAGGAAACAGGTGTGCGCCGCGCGAGCGGTGCACTGTACATGGCAGCAAACTGATTTAATACGGGCATCGAATATCAAAAAATCCGCCGATGCCGTCGACGCAAGCGGCAAGCCGATTGAAATAAAAACAAACAACACGCCGACAAAAAGCGCCGTTGATAATGCCCTTAGACGTGCGGCGCACGGACAATCCAGCGATATTCTCCTTCGCCTAAAAAGCGCGATGGATTCCGATGTATTAAAATCGGCAATTTATGACAGAGTGCAGCGGACGCGCAACATAACAAGCGTAACGGTTATTGATACGGACGACTCTGTGAAAACGTATGCGCGAAGCGAAATACTAAGCTGGAAAGATAAATATTACAAGGGAAAAAAATAAGGCTGCCATCGGAGTCTTTGAGTAGCCGCCTTTCGGATTTGTTTCACGCAGACCTAGCAACCTTGACTAAAATATAAAACGCATTCGATTATCTGTCAAGTTTGTCATCAACAAGATTTTACAGGAAGCAGGAAAATGACAATTAAAGAGTTTGTCGATAAAGATGAATATTTAGACTGTTTTGAGTATCGAATAGATTGGAACGGTTACAAAGTTTATTATGTATGGTTCAAGGCATATGAGGGAGCTTGTACCGGCTATCCGCGTTTTGCGCTTGAAAAAAACGGCAAAATCAGAGAGTCGACGCATGAAGAGACAATCGAAATCATGCGTTCCCTCCCCCGCACCGACGACGAAGATGAATAAGCGCCCCGCCCTCGCACCTTAAATCCCGCCGCTCCCGCCATAAAAACAAGATCGCCTATTTTGCATAAGCAAAATAGGCGGTCGGCGGCTGGAAAGTTACCGCTACACGGCATAAATACGCACGGAGATAATGAACCAATAACATATTTTAGGTGTGCTCATCGTCAATCAAATTGCTTGACGTACAGAATTGTGATATAAACATGAATGTAGTAAATAAGATTTTACAGGAAGCAGGCAAATGACGATTAAAGAGTTTGTTGATAAAGACGAATATCGAACGGACTGGCACGGCTATACGGTGTATTCGGTATGGTGCAAGGCGCATGAGGGCGCGTGTATCGGCTATCCGCAATATGCGCTTGAAAAAGACGGCAAAATCAGAGAGTCGACACATGAAGAGACAATCGAAATCATGCGCTCCCTCCCCTATTCCGACGACGAGGACGAATAGCCGCCGGAGCTCTTTCTATACCTTTCATACTGTATAAGAACAACGTCGCCCGTTTTACTGCAAACAAAACAGGCAACAGGCGGCGGGAAAGTCATATCTACACGGTATAAATACGCATGGAGATAATGAAGTAATAACATATTTTAGGTGTGCTCATCGTCAATCAAATTGCTTGATGTATAAAATTGAGATATAAACATGAATGTAGTAAACCAAATTATACAAGAGGCAAAAATGACGATTGAAGATTTTATAAAAAAGAATAGTGAATATTTTGACGCATATAAATATTGTTTTGAATGGAACGGTTTTAAGGTCTATGACGTATGGGCAAAAGCCGACGAGGACGTGTGTATCGGGTATCCGCAATATGCGCTCGAAAGAAACGGCAAAACCAGAGAGTCGACGCATGAAGAGACAATCAAAATCATGGATTTTGAGTACCCCCCAAACATGACAGATGAATAACTTGCTATCTCTCACAAAACCGAACGAACATACGGATAGACAATCGTGTTTGCGCTTACAGCAAAGAACGCCTGTCGCCCATAAAACTGTTGGACGTATAGAATTACGATATAACCATATTTTACAGGAAGCAGAAAAATGACGATTAAAGAGTTTGTAGATAACAGTGAAGATTTTGATATGTATGAATATAAATTAAAATGGAATGGGTATAACGTATATGAAGTATGGCTAAAATCATGTGAATATAGCTGTACCGGTTATCCGCAATATGCGCTTGAAAAAGACAGTAAAATTCGACGGGCAACACTGGAAGAAACAATACAAATTATGCGGTCATTCCCCCCCGCTCTGACGACGAAGACGAATAGGCCTCCCCGTCTCCCTCCGCTCTTCCCCTTTAAATCCCGCGCATCCCGCACCAACACAACCAGCTAGCCTGTTTTGTCACAGACAAAACAGGAGGTCGGCGGTCAAAAAATTACATCTATACGGTCGAATTATCCCGCCGACCGCCGTCGGCCCCTTGACGAGAACGGTCGGTTTATTTGTATATTCTGGAAAGAGAAGCGCTCGTATTCGGCGCTCATATATTTTTTAGGGGGACGTTATGGGAAAACACGTTCGGCCGATGGTGGACATTGGAATGACGGTGGGGCTGCTGGCCTGCATGGGGTATCTTTTAATCGGGGAATATGCGCACGAATGGATCGGTTCTGCGCTGTTCGCGCTGTTTATTACTCATCACATTTTGAATAAGGCATGGCACCGCGCACTGTTCCGCGGAAAATATTCTGCAATGCGGACGTTTACGACGGTGATCAACAGCTTGCTCGTGCTGTGTATGTTCGGTTCGATGTTGAGCGGACTTGTGATTTCCAAGCATCGGGAGACTGCGCTGCCGTTCGAAGGTCTGCCCCATATTGCGCGCCTTGCGCATATGCTTTCGGCGTATTGGGGATTTGCGCTGATGTCGATCCATATCGGGACGCATTGGACGATGGTGCTCAAAAAGACGGAAAAGGCGATGAAGGTGCAAAAAGATTCGCGCCTTAAAAAAATTGCGCTCCGCAGCATCGGCGGCATCGTCGCGGCGTACGGTGTTTTTGCTTTCATCAAACGACAGCTCGGTTCGTATATGCTGCTGCGCACGCAATTCGCCTTCTTCGATACGGAGGAACCGCTGATTTTCTTCTATTTAGATTACCTCGCGATTATGGGGCTGTTCATTTGGCTCGGTTACTATTCCGTCCAGCTCATTAAACAGCTCGGCAAGAACAAACCGCGCACCGTTGCGCGGCCTCCGGCCCGGTAGGCGGCATTGCGGGTGGGCAACGCAGGCGGGCGGAGCCCAAGCGGGGGGTGTATCTGGTTGCCGGATCTGCTGGGTGTGCAGGCCTTGTGGCACGAGCGCACTACCGGCCGCACCATACAGGATGTCTCCCGACTGTTGTCCGCCCGTTCGCTTCGCGCTACACGCCCCCTTTGATCGCGTCGACTCTTTCTCCCACCATCCTCCCGACTGTCGTGCCGCGCGTCCGGCCGCCGGTTCTTCCACCCACGCAGGCTTTGTGACATGACCGCACTGTCGGCCGCACAACACAGAATACCTCTAGACTGTTGTGCCTCGCGCCAGCTTGCCGGTTCTTCCGTCCGCGCAGATTTTGCGGCATGAACACATTACCGACTGCAAGAAACGGAATGTGTAATACACTCGGAACGTCACACTGCGTTCCATGCTCTCCGCTTTGGTTGCCGGTGCTTCCATCCGTGCAGGCTTTGCAGCATGGGCGCACTACCGGTTACACAACACAGGATGCCTTCCGAATGTCGTGCCGCGCGTCCGTCCGAGCAGGCTTTGTGGCATGCCCGCACTGCCGTCTGCTCAGCACGATATGCCTCCCGACTGCCGAACTATGCTCTCTTCGGCTTGCCTCCCCGTGCCACTCGTTTTCCTGCTCGGGTCTCAACCGCCGACTCGCTTCCCGCTACACGCCCCCGGCTCAGCATCCGGCCGCTGTTTCTTCCTCCCGCGCAGGTTTCGCAGCATGGCATATTGCCAGCTACATAACACAAGATGCGTAATTCCTTCGACTTGCCGCCCCGCACCACTCGTTCTCCTGCTCAGCGCAGAACGGCGGGTAGGGAAACGGTGTGTATGTTCGTGTAGATCTC
>CAUTZW010000081.1:0-11090 GCA_963543045.1 uncultured Treponema sp. | reverse complement strand
TTTCCGCCATTTTGCGCTCCGCCGCCCGTGCCGCTTGCGCTGCCCGCGCCTCCGGCAGGTTGCTTTCCGCTCTCCTTGCCGGTCGCAGGCGATGCGGACTTCTTCTCGTCCTGCTTTCCGGCCGCAGGAGGAGTTGGTTTCTTCTCGGCCGATTTGTCAGCCGCAGACGACGGCGTTTTTCCGTTCGGCTGATCGGTTTTCCGACCGGCAACCGATGACGGCAACTTCGTCTTCGGCTTTGTGTCCGCTTCCGCTTGCTCCTCCGCTGTCCGGCACGCGCTCAGCCCGCCGAACGTCACTGCAACTCCCAAAACCAACGCGCACCCCATGCGGGCGCATCGTACAAACAATCGTTTCATCTTACACCTCAAAAAATTCATTTCTCTTCTTTGACTTCGCACCTTTCGCAAAAAAACGGCGAAGATTCCGCAAAAATTGTTCCTTTCCGGTCAAAAAAATCACCGCCTCCGCGTGCAGCATCCCCCGCATTCGGCAGGGATTTTAAAATCTTCCATGATATAAGGATATACAGCGCATTTCCCCGTCCGGCTGCTCGCTGCGCCTGCGGGAATATTGATTGACTCTCCCACTATTAAAAAAGATAATGAGTCAATGAAATTGTCGAATAAATTTACTTTGGCGCGGGCGCTCTTTGCGCCGGTCTTTTTTTTGATTTATCATGTTCCGCTGTGGCTCAATTCGGCGCCGCTGCTCAAGATTTCCGCTTGCATTTTGATTCCGCTGCTTGCTTTGTTCGAGCTGACCGACTATTTTGACGGCTATTATGCGCGGAAACGCGGCGATGTGAGTGATTTCGGAAAATTGTTTGATCCGTTTGCAGATGTTATTTTGAATCTCACCGTTTTTACGTGCGCGCTCACTTCGGCATTCGGCGGGCGGTATATTCCGCTCATTTGTCTGCTCCTCGTCATGTATCGGGAATTTACGATGCTTTTTTTGCGGCTGCTTGCGGCATTGCGCGGCACGGCGATTGCGGCGCGGAAGGGCGGCAAGCTGAAAACCGTATTTTATATTTTGTCGGGCTTTTTTGCGCTCGCGGCGGACTGTGCGTTCCGGCTCGGCTGGGGCTCGGCGCAGGCAGTTCCGGCGGTACGGCTCACCGCAGCCACCCTGTTTAGCATATGCGTGCTTTTGAGTTACCTCTCCTTTGCGGACTACCTCATTCATTTTCTTCCTATTGTAAAGGACGATTTGACGAAAAAATGAAGCGCGCGGAATGCGGACGATGCAACTTCATTCGGGAGAATGAAAAGCGAGCTTGTCAATATGAAAAAACAGCGGTACACTCTGGCTCATTATGGATCTTGAATTGCTCGACAAAGCTATTAGGCGCGTCTACGATTTTCCGAAGCCCGGCGTCCTCTTCTACGACGTTACGGGAATCTTTATCAATCCGGAAGCATTTGCATTCTGCATCGACCGTATGCTCGACCTCTACAAGGATCGGAAGATCGACGGCGTTGCGGGCGTTGAATCGCGGGGATTTTTGTTTGCGGCGCCCTTTGCCGAACGCGCAGGGATTCCGCTGGTGCTGATTAGAAAGCGCGGCAAGCTGCCGGGCAACACGTACAAATGCAAGTACGCCCTCGAATACGGGACGGCGGAAATTGAAGCGCACAAGCACGATATTAAAAAGGGCGGCGTCTATCTGGTTGTCGATGATTTGATTGCAACCGGCGGCACCCTCGTCGCAGCGCGCACCCTCATCGAACAAGGCGGCGGAAACGTGTCGGACTTCTTCGGCGTTATCGGTCTTCCCGAACTGAATTACGAAAACGTGCTCGCGCCTGCAAAAGTTACGACGCTCATCAATTACTGCGGTAGCTGATGCGCCTCCGGTAAGCACTCCGTTTCAAATCCGGCCGAACAGCGAACGTTCCGCCGGATTTATTTTCCGCTCGAACCGCCCGCCGTGCTCCCGGCCCTTCCATTTTGCTCTCCCTGCTCTCCGTTTTGCCCTTTCTGCACGTCATCTCTGCTCCGAAAGCTCCCTGTCGGCAAAAGTTACGACGCTCATCAATTAGTGCGGCAGCTGATGCGTCCTCCGGTAAGTGCCCGCTTCACAAGTCCGGCCGAATGATGAACGTTCCGCCGGATTTATTTTCCACCCGAACCGCACGTCGTGCCCCTTCCATTTTGTCCTTCCCGCTCTCCGCTTCGTCCTTTCTACGCGTATCCGTTCCGAGAACACTGCTGCCTGCAAAAGTTACGACGCTCATCAATTACTGCGGCAGCTGATGCGCCACTGGTAAGCGCTCGCTTCAAATCCGGCAGAATAATGAACATTCCGCCGGATGCGCTACATATTTTCGTACATCTGCACGCCGTCTTCCAAATGCTCTATTTTAATGCCCGCCTGCGCAAACATCGTAAGCGAATCCGCTTCGTCGTGGTAATGCTTTTCGCAAACCACCCGCCGGATGCCGCAGTTGATGATGAGCATGGCGCAGGTTCGGCAGGGCGTCATCTTGCAGTAGACCGTGCCGCCGTCAATGGAAATGCCGCGTTTGGCCGCCTGACAAATCGCATTCTGCTCCGCGTGAACCGTGCGCACACAATGCTGCGAAACACTGCCGTCGGTATGAATCACCTTCCGCATCAGATGCCCAGCCTCGTCGCAGTGCGCCAAACCCGCCGGCGACCCGACATATCCGGTAACCAAAATCTGATTATCGCGGGCAATCACGCAACCCGACCGCCCCCGCCCGCACGTCGCGCGTTTCGCAATCGTCCGCGCCGCTTCCATAAAATACTCGTCCCACGTCGGCCGAACATATTTTTCCTCAGCCATCTTCCACTCCTTCTTTTTCAAAACCATCAGGGCGCAAACCGAACGCGTAACCGGCTTTGCGGGGTTCCGGCATCCGCCTCCATTGCGCCTCTTTCAGAGCCGCAACAAGCCCCTCCAATCCAGCGCAGGCCTCCCCGCCCGTTTTCCACGCAGCCCGCCGCCTCGTAGTCCATCCGCCCGCATCCCCGCGACGATAAAGCGGCGTCTTCCGCCGTGCTCTACGGACGCAAGTTGCATCCGCAACCCGCTGGACGCTTCGTGCGGTCTTTTATCCTGCCGCCCGCAGCGTAAAGCGGACTGACGTTCCGGCGGTCAGTCGTCCGTCATGCGCCGCAGCCGCAAGCTGCTGCTCACTCCGTGTAGTCTTTTCATCCTGCCGTCCGCAGCGCAAAGCGGCCTTACGCTTCGGCAGCCAGTCGTCCTCCAGGCGCCGCTGCTACAAGTTGCATCCGCAACCCGCTGCTCACTTCTCGCAGTTTTTTATCCTGCCGCCCACAGCGATAGCGGGCTGACGTTCCGGCGATCGGTCATCCGGCATCGCTACAGCCACACGTTATCCCTACAACCCGTTGAACGCTCCGTGCCGTTCATTTGTTCTTCTGCCTGCAGCAGGAGCGGGCTGACGCTCCGGCCGCCAGTCGTTCGTCCTGCGCCGCTGCAGCCGCAAGCCATCCCCGCACCCCACTGAGCACTCCGCATAGTCTTTTAGCCTGCCGCTCGTTGCCTCAAGCAGCCCCGCTCTCCGGCGGTCAGCGTTTTTGTAATATCGGTAAGCTCAGTGCGCGAGCCGGCGGTGTTTTGGTAATGCCCGGGACTGCGAGGCCGGCGCCTGAGAGTGCATAGGTTTTTACTTTCGGCAGGGCGGCGAGGCGGCTTTCAAACCACCATGCGAACATTTTCATCCGTGCGTCGGTCTGCACGTCGTTGCCGTCGTAATCTTTGCCGCTGCATTGCGTTGCGGAAAACATGGCGCGCAGGCCCGTTGTTTCTGTCGGTTCGAGCCGCATGGACTCTCCGTGCGCCCGTTGTTCAAAGAGGCTTCCGCGTATGTGCGTCTGGTTCGACGGGTAGGCGAAGTCGAGGCCTGCCGTATAAATTTCTGCCGCTCCCGCCGCCGCTGCAAAATTCCACGCCGCGCTGGCAACCGAGCCGCCTGCCCCTAAGTCGCCTTTTGCTAAAAGTTCCGCCTCATATTCCGGACAGACCGGCAGCATCGAATAGCTGACTACAATTTTTTTGCATTTGAAGCGGAACACGGCCGGATACGCCGCTGCCTGCGTAATGAGCACGCTGGAAGGTGCGGCGAGGTGCGCAATGTGGCGGTACGCCCAATACTGCGGGTCAGTGAGTACAATAAAATCCGGCTCCACGCCGCGCTGCAAACTGGCGCCGAGCGCAGTGTCTACGCACACGACGATCATTCGTTCGGAAAGCGGCTGCAAAAGCGGAGCTGTTTCCTGCAAGGACGGCCCTGCGGCAAGCAGCAGGAAGGGCAGCCCCGCAAATGCGCCGCGGTAGTCGTTCACTCCGTCAAGCGTGCGGACGGTTTCGATATTCGCGCGGATATTGCGCTCCCAGCGTTTTCCGAATTTCTTTAATGTCGCCTCATTTATTTCTTCCTTCCGCCGGTTCCGCTCGATGAGCGTATTCAAAACGGAAAAATACGGCGCGTCATGCGCGGTGTGCGGCGGCTGCTGCAAAAAGGCCGTCTTTGCAATCGAATGGCGGTTGATGAGCGCAATCGCTTCGTCCGGCGGGCAGGCAATGGCCGCGGCGATATCTCCGAGGGAAAAGACGATGCTCCAGTCAAGCGCGAGGAGCGAGGCAAAAAAGCGTTCCGCCGCGCTTTCTACCAGCAGAAAGGATTTTTGCGGAAACTTTCGCGCCGCTTCAATGAGCGTGTAGCCAAGCCCCGCGCCCATAAAAACGAGCGCGTCCGATTGCGCAATGCGCTGCGCTTGCGCCGCCAAAAAAGTTTCTGCCTCGCGTACCGGATTATACGCGGAGTGGAGCCGTCCGCTGCCTGCCGCTGCCGTCGGAGAGCCGTCCTTTGCGGTACCGAGCGTCCAAAACGGATGGAGGAGCGATTCGTCCTTTGTTCCCGCTAAGCGGTCAAAGCGTCGGATTTCTTTGCCGAACAATTCGCAAAGATGCGGAAAGCGCATCCGGAAAAGCGATATATTTCTATTCCAAGTTGAGTTCAATCGTCATGTTCTCCGTAACCGGCGTTCCAGCGGGAGGATTTTGCGAAGTAACCCATCCGGAACCGTTGAGCCGAATGCTAATATCCGTCCGCGTAAAAAGCGGCAAAAGCTCCCGCTTCGACATTCCCGTAAAGTCGGGCAGCTGTGCTCCGAGCGCAAGCGGTTTCGCCGCCGGTATGCTGATTTTCCCGCTGTGCGCAAGCGATGCCGCATCCCCGCGGCTCATCCCCAAATGGTCGATGATAACGTCGGCCGCCTCTTTGATGACGGGGGCCACGATCCGACCGGCGTAGGTTTCGCCCTTCGCCTTTTCAATGACGATGTAGAGGATGATTTGCGGCTCCTCAATCGGAAAAATCGCAATGCAGTTTGAAATAAAATCGGTCGTGCTGTAGCCGCCGTTCACCTTGTCGGCCATCTGCGCAGTTCCGGTTTTTACCCCCATCGCAATGTCATTGATGTGCGCGCGCGAACCGGTGCCCGACACGGCAGTCGTTTCCATGCAGCTGAGCAGGTATTTTGCCGTCGATTCCTTGAACACGCGCTCCTTGTACTGCGCTTCGTGCTCGAAATGCAGCGAGCCGTCCTTATTCGTGATTTTTTTTATGACCGACAGCTTTACCGGCACGCCCTTGTGAGCAATGGCGGTGGCAGCCTGCACCATCTGCAAGGCGGAAACGCTGAGTTCCTGCCCGATTGCAATTGTCGGTTTTGAACGCGCCGACCAGAGCCGGTTATTCAAATCCTTTACCGAGCCGCTTGTCTCTCCGGGCCGCTCAATTTCGGTACGCTGGCCGAATCCAAGCCGCCGGATGCCGGCAATGAATGCCGCGTCCGTAATGCGGTCGCTGATTTGCCCGAGCACGGAATTGCAGGAATACTTGAGCGCATCGCGCGCCGTCAGCATACCGTGCGTGCCGAGGCACTTAATGCGGATCGTCTCCCCGCCTTTGATGCGGCGCTCGTACATGCCGTTGCAGTAAAAGGTGTCGTCCGCGCGGATAAGCGACGTGTCGTAGGTGATGGCAACCGTAAATATCTTAAACACCGAGCCGGGCTCATACGCGGTCATTGCGGGGCGGTCAATCATTTCTGCGCGGGTGGCCGAACCGTATTCGTTCAGATTCACCGACGGCAGACTAATGTAGGAAAGGATTTCGCCGTTATTTGCGTCCGCCGCAACCAGCATCATGCTTTCTGCCTGCGTCGACTGCATTGTATCGCGCGCAATCTGCTCAAGCTTGTACTGCAAATTGGCGTCGATGGTGAGGTAGACGTTCCGCCCCTGCGCCGCCGTGCCGCCTTCCGCCGGTTCCAGCACGTTCTGCATCGAGTATTCGATGCCCGCAAGCCCCGTACCGGCGTCTCCCATGTAGCCGATGAGCTGCGCGGCAAGCGCGTTTTCCGGATAGAGACGGCCGGGAATGCGGTCGTAGCTGACGAAATTGTAATGCTTTGAGTCGGTGATTTTCTTTAATTCAATGTAGGAATTGTGATCGAGCTTTTTTTTCAGATACAGGAACCCCGATTTATCCGCGCGTTCGATGAGCGCTTTCAAATCCGCTTCCCGCATTTCAAGCGGCTCCGCAACATCTTTTACAAACTGGTCGGCATTTTTGATAAAACGCGGCGCCACGCCAATGTGGTAAAAATTGGTCTGGACGGCAAGCGGCTTTCCCGTCCGGTCAACAATTGCTCCCCGTTCCGGCGGCGGCGCGGGAAGCGTAATGTGAGCGACCGGCGTAAAGGCAAGTTCTACATATTTTGCAGCCACGTAGATAAAGAAAATCGCGCCGCACGCAAACAGCGCAAACAGCGCAGGTTTTCTGAAAAATCCATTCATATTTGCTTATTTCCCGATAATCTTTCCCGTTATATTTTTTATCGACACGAAACCGTAGTCGCGAGAATCAATCGATTCGGCAGGATTGTCTCCAAGCGCAAGGACGTAGCCTTTCGGCACCGTTAAAAACGGGCTGAGCCCCGCATATTGTTCCGCCGTCAGCCGGAGATGCGTACCGTTCACGGCCAAACTATACTCACCTTCATGCAAAAAATCCAGTTGCGCTCCCGCTGCCGCCGCGCACCGCTTGACGACAATCTTATCTTCATGCAGGTAAATAACGATGTCGCCCTTTTTGGGGGATGCCCACTGCACAAAAAAGCGCCCTGCAAATGGGACTGCAAGCCCGTACGCCAGTTTATTCACCAGCACGTATGAGCCGTCTTTGAGCGTCGGTTCCATAGATTTTCCCGCGATATGCAGCACATCGAGCGCAAACAGCTTGAGCAGCAGCCCCGCCGCAGCTCCGGAAAAAAGACAAAGCAAAAAACGATTTTTATGTCTCATTTCCAATTCAAAACCGCCTTTATACATTGAAGATAGGCTCACCGCTTGCCGCCGAAGGACATCGTCCAAATGCCTGCGCCCCAAAACGTTCCATACCGAAACCATACCAAGCGCGCCGCGCAATACGCTTTTCCTTATAGTATCGGGCAAAATCGTCCGTTTAATCGTCTTTTGTGAATCCGGGGGAAGGAAAAATGCGCGCGCTGCTGGCGGACGGGGGGGCTTCCGGTGCGGGAGGCGGGGTGTTTGACAGGAGGATGCGCACCCCGTAATGCGGGCGAGCCCTGCACGGAGAAGCGGAATGTCCGCGGTAAAGACCTGCACGGCGAAGCGGTCGCCGGGGTGCCCCAGCGAGGGACGCACCCCGTGGGCTCTCTGCTCGCCATGCCGTTCACCGCAGCGAAATGTCCGCCACAAAAGACCTGCTGAGCATTCCAGCATGGCCGTTGAATTGTCCGGCGAGGTGCGCACTCCGCGAGCTCTGCGCTCACCGCACAGCCGTCGGGTTGTTCGGCGGGGGATGGCCTCGCAAGTTGTCCGCCCACTGCGCCGTTTACTGGAGCGGAGTTTCCTCCGCAATGCTATGCTGCCGCATTCGAGCACGGCTGTCGGTTTGTCCGGCGAGGGCGTCCTCGTAAAGACCTCCGCTTGCCCCAGCGGGGGATGTCCCTCGTAAGTCGTCCGCTCTCCCCTCCATGTGCCGCAGCGGATTTGGCTACTTCTCTTTACTGTGTGCCTGCGTGTAATATCAGCACGACGGCTTTGCGCATTCCCGAGACGGAAACGGTCAGTGCGCACTGGGATTCGTTGAAGGCGCCGGAAAGGGTTGTTTTGTGTGCGGAAGAAAGCACGGTGTATGCGCCTTCGATGTTTTCAACGGTGTAAAGACCGGCTTCGTTTTTGATGCAGCTTTCTTTGGGAACGGTGAATTTGAATCGGGATGCAAACGGCATTTTGCCGAGTTTGAACGCTCCCGATTCCAGAAGAATTTCTCCCGACGGCAGGCGCGTATAGGTGAGCGGCAGGAGGTTTTCGGTTTTCCGCTTTTGAATCTGCGCGTATATCGTCCGCGCTTCACCGTCCGAGCGGGCTGCTGCCGTCGCTTCCTGATGCCATACATCGGATTCCGCGTGCAGCAGCGCAGCGGAGCTCATCAACATGATAAAAAAGAGTTTCAATACTTTCATGCAAAAACTATAGTCGATTTTCAGCGCAATGTATACGCGCCGCTTAAATCGGCCGCATCCGGTGCGAGCTCCGGCACGGCGGCGCGCGGCGTATAGTCGTTTCCGGCGTCCGCCGAGTTGTCATTGACCGTAAATAAACCGCCGGTATCTTGCCCCGCCGCATTGAACGTTTTCACCGGAGCCGGTTCCGTCCAATACACAATCTCGTAAGCGCCGTCTTTGCGGCTTTCTCTGCGCTGATACACAAAGCCGATCAAGCGGAGTTCGGTGTTGAGGTATTCCGCGCTCAAAACCGAACGCAAGTCGATGACGCCGCCGTCAGGGAAGCCGAGCCCCACGCCGACCGGCAGCAAAAAGAGCGTTGCGGCAGTGTTCTTGCCGACGGCAATTGCCAGATTGTAATCGGCGAGCGCGGGAGACGGCTGCACCGAGCCTCCGGTCAGCGCAAAGGACTTTGTGTCTTCATGGAAAACCAGTCGGGCGCCGGCATCCGGCAGCGGAGCTGGAGAAGCGACGTGCGCGCTCCCCGATGCGGTAATTTTGTCAGACCAATCGGTCTGCCGGTATGCGGCATGAATCCGGTAGCGCAGCGCATACTGATAGGTTTTCCCGTTTGCCGCAAGCGTATCCTTAAAAATGTAGGAAACCATTCCGTCGGAGGGATTCGATAAAATCTGCCCGATATTATATTCTGCGCCGTATGTTTCCGCGCCCTTTGCGCCGGCAGTGACCGTTCGGCGGAAGACGTTGATGTACCGGCTTTGCGAACGCTTCGGCACGGATACGTTGATGGCGCTTTCGCCGATTTCTACGCCGGGCTTTTCCTGTTCTTTGTCATCGGGCGACCGGCACGCTCCCAATAAAACGATTGCCGCCGCGATTGCTGCGCTCACCGCCTTTTTCATAATACCCCCGTCAAAACGCCGACTGTCCGTATGCAGGGAACCGGCGCGATTTCAAATCCGTTGCTTTAGCGGAAAAATAATGTATGAACATACTCGTCAGGCATCCCGAACGGGCGGCCGAGTTTGAACGTTTTTCCTTGTCACATTTTCGGCATTTTCCTGCGGCGGCATAAACCGCGTCCCCGTCCGGCGTTCCGAAAGAGTGCGCCGCTACCGGATATCCGCTTCGCTGAGCCCGAAGCCCTCTTCCTCGTCGTTTGCGACTCCGTGCGGTTCGATATGCACCATAACGTCGTAGACATTTTCGAGGCGTTCTTTGATTGCGGCGGTTACCTGTTCGGCAATGAGATGCGCCTCATAGACGGAAAGGTCTGCGGCTACTTCAATATCAAGATCGATGTCGAGGAGGTTTGCCATGCGGCGGATTCGCGCGCGGTGCGGATGAAATGCCCCTTCGACGGAGCGGGCAGCCTCAAACAGCCGCTTGTAGAGCAATTCGTCGGTGTTGCCGTCCATCAATTCGACATTCAATTCCATAAAAAGGCTCCCTCCGCTTCTGATAATCCATCCGCTGACGAGGAGCGCGGTTAGGGCGTCGCACACGGGCGCGTTGAAAAGGCGGGAGACGCCGAGACCGGCAAGAACGGATGCCGACAGAATGATGTCGTTCGTCATGTTTCGGGCGTTCGCCTGAATCATAATGCTGTCGGCCTTTTTTCCGAGCAGATATTGATTGAGCGCAAGCGCAAGTTTTACTGCGATGGATGCGGCGGTAACCGCAAGCGCATACGGATGCGGCAACTGGAGCTGCGCGCTTCCTGCAAATACGGCAAACAACTTTTTGACCGCCGCAATGAGCAGCTGCACGCCCGCCGTCAAAATCATAAACGACAGCGTAAGCGACGCAACTGTTTCGGCGCGCTGGTGTCCCCACGTGTATTTCTTGTCGGAAGGCCGAGCGGCGATAAAGCTAACGGCAAGCGTCATCCCCGAAATCGCAATGTCCGTCGCCGAATCTATACCATCGCCCAGCACCGAAAGGCTCTGCGTGTACAATCCAGCGGCAATCTTCGCCGCGCAAATCGCCCCATTCCCGACCAGCGCCGTTATCGATGCCCTCCGCACCAGCCGTGCACGTTCATCCGTATTCATAAAAAGCAGTATATGAAAAAAGAATTGCGAATGCAATTTGCGGGGAGCGCGGGGGCGCTCGGGCGTGTTGCGGGGGTGGCCGGAGGGGGAGCCGCAGTTGCGCTGCTGTGTCCCGTCAGCTTAATTTTGTGATTCGGAGGCGTACCCGCGGAAGAATGCGACTGCCATACTTGCCCCCATATGCACTCCGGACGGCTTCGAACCGTTTTTGGGTTCCGCTGACGGCTTTCCGGCGTGTTGTGGTGGCGGACGGAGGAACGGCAATTGTGCAGTTCAAGGCTGCGCTGTTTTTCAAGCCATGCAAAGATTCGTTCCTCTATCCGGCGTTTAGGAATTACTTCAAATGTATGGAAGTTTCACCCCCACCCGTTAATCTGCTTTAATTTCTAGTAATCCAACAAATTACACACACTCAAACTACACGAAAAAAAATAGCTTTCTTGGCTCAGTAGGAGCAAATGTAGAAAGCCGAGAGGTATT
>CAUTZW010000080.1:0-11591 GCA_963543045.1 uncultured Treponema sp. | reverse complement strand
ACCATCTGCATATCTTTGCGAGCGCGCATTAAAGTCTGCTTTGAACATCCGACAAGTTCCGTGCCCTTAAAGCGGACGGAGCCTGAAGTCGGTTTATAAAGCTGAGCGATAGCGCGAGCCGCGGTGGATTTGCCGCAGCCTGATTCCCCGACAAGGCCGAGCGTCTCTCCTTTTTTTACCGAAAAACTTATGCCGTCAACTGCGCGGATGGCGCCTTTTTTTCTTGAAAGGAGACCTCCTTCCGTAAAAGGAAAGTGCATTTTCAAATCGGTAACGGTCAATAAATCTTCCGATGCGTTTTCCATTCCTTCCATAAGTCAATGCCTCCTATTCCTCAAGTCCGCGATTCCGCGCCGTTCTTTTGGTTTGCGCAAAGCCAGCAGCTTGCGCGGTGTGATGGTGAAAAATCATACGAAGACGGATACTGCGTCCTGCACTGCGGAAGCGCCTCGCTGCAACGCGGATAAAACGGACAGCACGGCGGCAAATCGATAACATTCGGCGGCTGCCCGCTGATCGAAAACAGCCTTCCGGTATTCTTTTTATCCATGCGCGGAACGGATTTAATCAACCCGCGCGTGTACGGATGCACAGGATTTGAAAACAGCTCGTCCACGCCCCCTTGCTCCACAACGCGCCCCGCGTACATAACGCACACGCTGTCGCACATTCCGGCAACAAGCCCAAGCGAATGCGTAATCATGATGACGGCAGTGCCGAGCCGTGCGCTCAAGTCGCCGATAAGCTCGAGAATCTGCGCCTGAATCGTAACGTCAAGCGCGCTGGTCGGCTCATCGGCAATCAGCACTTCCGGATCGCAGCTTAAACCCATCGCAATCATCACGCGCTGGCGCATTCCGCCTGAAAACTGGTGCGGATAACAGTCGATGCGCTTTTCCGCTGCGGGAATGCCGACTAGTTTAAGCATTTCGATTGCGCGTTCGCGCGCATCTTTTTTGGATAAGCCCTGATGCAGCCGGATTGTTTCAATCATTTGCGTAGAAATCTTCAAAAACGGGTTAAGGCTCGTCATCGGGTCTTGAAAAATCATCGAGATTTTGTTTCCGCGTATCTGTCGAATCGCCTTTTTATCCATCTTCAAAATATCTTGCCCGTTGAAGATCACTTCGCCGCCGACAATCTTTCCGGGCGGATTCGGAATCAAGTTCATAATTGCAAGATTTGTTACGCTTTTCCCCGAACCTGACTCGCCGACAATCGCAAGCATTTCGCCTTTGTGTAAGTCGAAGGACACGCCGTCAACCGCTTTGACGATTCCGGCATCGGTACGAAAATGCGCCTGTAAATTCCTAACCTCTAATATTTTCTCGTTTGTCTTTTGACTATTCATCTTTACACCCTGTTTTTACTTTGCGGATCGAAGGCGTCGCGAAGCCCGTCGCCGAGGAAGTTCATTGCGAATAAGAAAAGCGTCATTGCAATCGCCGGAGCTAAAAGCTGCCACGGGTAGAGCGTCATGACGTTCACGCCGTCGGAAACGAGCGAACCCCATGACGCGCGCGGAGCGGAAATGCCGAGTCCCAAGAATGACAAAAAACTTTCGTTCATAATAAATCCCGGAATCGAAAGCGTTGAATAAATGATGATAATGCCGAGCGTATTCGGCAGAATGTGCTTGAAGATGATACGCGGAGTTGACGCGCCCATCGAACGAGCCGCTTCAACAAATTCTGCATTTTTAAGACTGATAACCTGCCCGCGCACAACGCGCGCAATCGTCAGCCACGAAACAAGCGCAATCGCCACAAACAAAATCACGATATTCTGTCCCAAAATCGCCATCATAATGATAACGACGAGCATATACGGCAGCCCGTACATAATATCGACAAAGCGCATGAGCACGTTGTCAATCCAGCCGCCGAAGTAGCCGCTGACAGAACCCACCAACACGCCGATAAAAAGCGAGGTAATCGTACCGATAAGACCGATCATTATCGAAATCCGTCCGCCGTAGATAACGCGGGCAAATACATCGCGCCCAAGCGAATCCGTTCCTAAAAGATAGCGGCGTTTATAGACGGGATTTGCGTTGATTTCATCCTGCAAGGCGCGTAATTCGTCTTTTTGCGCGGCGGAAAGTTCCGCCCGTCCTTCTTTTTTCGCTTGCTTCGTCATCTCAACGGTGCGGCGGTGAAGCATAAGGCTTCCGGCATCGCGGAAAGACGGCGGCAAATTTTGGTGGATAATCACTTGTTCGGAATACAAATAGATAGGCAAAATCGGGGCTAAAATCGACACTGCAAAATAAAAGCCGACGACAAAAAGCCCTGCAAGCGCCATTTTGTTTTTCTTGAGCCGCCGCCATGCGTCATCCCAAAGGGAAACCGGCTTTACCGACTGATTAAATTCATTTAACTGCGAGCCGCTCCCATTTCCGCCGCTTTCGCCTGCGGCATTTTCATGCGTACTATCCATTTTTAGCCTCACTTATATGAAATGCGCGGGTCGATAACCGCATATAAAACGTCAACGACGAAATTCATCACAATTAAAATAATCGAATACATAACAACCGTTCCCATGATGAGCGTATAGTCGCGGTTTAATGCCGATTGCACAAAGAAGGTGCCGAGGCCGGGAACCAAAAAGATTTTTTCGATAACGACGGAACCGGTAATAATTCCGGCAAAAGCAGGGCCAAGGTAGCTGATAACCGGCAGCATCGCGCCCTTTAGAGCGTGTTTAAACAGCACGGTCGGGTACGAAAGCCCCTTTGCGTAGGCCGTGCGGATATAATCTGAGCGCAGCACTTCCAAAATACTTGCGCGCGAAAGGCGGGCAATGTAGGCAAAATACGGAAGAGAGAGCGCAAGAGCCGGCATGACAAGCGTTTTTAAGCCCTGCCGCCCCGTAATCCAGCCGGAAGTCGGAAGCCATTTGAGTTTTACGGCAAAAATATACATTAGAACCGGCCCCACAACGAACAGCGGCACCGAAATTCCGATAACGGCGACCGACATAGACGCGTAATCGGCGGGGGAATTTTGCTTGACGGCGGAAATAAATCCGACCAAAAGCCCAAAAAAGAGCGCGCTGCACAAAGCGGTTACGCCTAAAATAAGCGAGTTCGGCAGCGTATTTCCGATAAGCTGATTGACGTTATAATCTTGATAGCGGAATGATGGGCCTAAATCGCCCCTCAGCATATTTCCTAAGTAGCGTACATACTGCTTCAAAAGCGGCTCGTCCAAGTGATAGGCTTTGTTGATGTTCGCAAGCACTTCAGGCGGTATGTTCCGCTCAACGGAAAACGGCCCCCCCGGCGCGGCTTTCATAATAAAGAAGCTGAACGTAGTAATTAAAAAAAGAGTCGGAATAAGACTCAGCAGCCGGCGGATAATAAATCGAATCATGCTTCCCCCAAAAGTTTTATACAACAAACCTGTTCGACAACAAAGCCATCGAACAGGTTAATAATAAGGACAGGGCGTCTCAAAAGCGGTCGCTTCAGGCAGCCCTGCCCCATATTTTTTACGCCTTGCGCATCGGCGTTATTTCATTTTTTTAATCCCGACATACGGGTGTACGTCCGACACGTTTGAATACCAGCCTTCCCACTTATCCGTGTCGATAAGGTGCTGACTGACATACGAATAGATCGGCAGAACGCCTTGATCTTCGGTGAGGAAAACCGCTTCGGCATCGTGCAAGGTTTGGAAACGTTCCGCGCCGCTTTTGAGCGTACCGGCTTTGCGCAGCAATTCATCAAAGCGCTCGTTTGAGTATTCGCCGTCGTTGTTGCCGCCGTCGGTAATAAACAGTTCCAAGAAGTTGTTTGGATCTTGATAATCTCCGACCCATCCGGCGCGGCTAATGTCGAAGTCATGCTGATGGCGCACATCGAGGAAGGTTTTCCATTCAAGGTTTTGAATATTCACCGCTATGCCGAGCGCATTTTTCCACGCTTCCTGCACATATTCGGCAATCAGCTTGTGGCCGTCGTTTGTGTTGTAAATAATGGTGATTGCCGGGAAATCTTTGCCGTCCGGAAATCCTGCTTCGGCAAGCAGCTGCTTCGCGCCTTCCGGATCATAGGCTGCGCCTTCTGCCGGCGTATAACCTGCCATTGGAGGAACCATCGAGCGGCTTGCGATTTGCCCCGCGCGCGTTACCTTTTCGACAATTTCCTGATTATTGAGCGCCATCGCAAGCGCTCTTCTTACGCGCACATCGGTAAGCGGCGGACGTTTCACATTGAGGATGTAATAGTACGTGCCGTTCTGCGGAGAGCCTTGGTAATCCGGCAGCGCTTTTACTTCATCAAGACGCGGAGTCGGAATACCGTAGCTCCAATCAATCTCGCCCGCCTTGTACTTTTCAAATGAGGTGTTCATATCTTCAATCGGCAAGAACGTAATGCGGGAAAGATGCACGTTTTCCTTGTTCCAATATTTTTCGTTCGGAATGACCGTCAGCTTTTCCTGCGGCACCCATGATTCAAGAATGAACGGACCGTTTCCGACAAGATTTCCCGGCTTTACCCAATCCGTTCCGTATTTTTCTATTATATGCATCGGAACCGGATTAAATGCGTAGTGCGTCATCATATCGAGCGCATACGGAGCAGGGCCGGTGAGCTGGACTTCAAACGTCATATCGTCGATGGCTTTTATTGCGACCGCAGAAGCATCCGCTTTACCCGTATTATACTCTTCCGCGCCTTTTACAATCATCGTAATCATGTACGCATATTGCGCAGCGGTTGCCGGATTGAGCATACGCAGCCACGAATCAACAAAGGTTTGCGCGGTAATCGGCGTACCGTCGCTCCATTCCGCTTGGCGCAAGTGGAAGGTGTAGACCATTCCGTCTTCGCTGATGTCCCACGATTCGGCAATTCCCGGAATGGCCGTTGCGGTTTGCGGATTATAGGACACGAGGCCTTCAAACATCGAAAGATTGATGCGGTGTTCCGGCACGCCTTGAATTTTTGCCGGATCAAGGCTCTGCGGTTCGGCTCCGTTTCCGATAATAAATTCATTGCCGCCGCTTGCCGCCTTTTTGCTACAGCCTGAAAAAATCAATGCGGCGCCTACTGCGGCTGCCAGTACGCGCATCTTTGGGTGTTTCATACTTTGTGCTCCTTTAATAGTATGGTAGGCAGCGCATATAAACGGAACGCGCTCCTGTAAATTATGCGGAAGATTATACACAATCCGACCGTTATACAAAATATATTTATGCAAAAAAACAGCAAAATATTGCATATTCTTGCATTTTACCCGGATTACAGGGAAGAAAATGCGGTTAACACGCTGCATTCCGCTCAACAAAGCACGCTCCCCCTCCGAAACGAACAATGCACGAGCGACAGGAGGGATGGGGCATTAGTGTATTCCGATGGCTGCACATTGGGCAGGACGCTTGAGAGGGCGGCAAATCAGTTGCCGCTGGCGTAGCGCATGGCGACCTGTCAGCGGGCTGTTCCGCTTGTGTTGCGAGCGGTGGGCGCATTTTGCACGCTGGCGACGGGGGAGGTTTTGTAAACGACGGTTTTATACGAAGCGCGGACTGTTTGGCGTGCGAGTGCACGGAGTGCAGGTGCTTTTGAACGCGGAGGCGTAGAGACCACATCATATTAGAAAATCAATCACCCCGTTTCCCGCACATTGCGCAGAACGATTGGGAGCGCGGCAGGCCGTTTCCGCTGACGTAACGCATGACGACCTGTCAGCTGGCCGCTCCGCTTGTATTGCGGGCGTTGGGCGCGTTCTTGCACGCTGGCGACGGGGGAGGTTTTGTAAACGACGGTTTTATACGAGGCGCGGACTGTTTGACGTGCGAGTGCACGGGGTGCAGGTGCTTTTGAACGCGGAGGCGTAGAGACCACATCATATTAGAAAATCAATCACCCCGTTTCCCGCACATTGCGCAGAACGATTGGGAGCGCGGCAGGCCGTTTCCGCTGACGTAACGCATGACGACCTGTCAGCTGGTCGCTCCGCTTGTATTGCGGGCGTTGGGCGCATTCTTGCACGCTTGCGGTTGATTTTGTAAGCGGCGGTTTTATACGAGGTGCGGACTGTTTGGCGTGCGAGTGCGCGGGGTGCAGGAGGTTTTGAAGGCAAAGGCGCGCGGGGCGGCAGGCGCCACATTCCGATGCCTGCACATTGCGCAGAACGATTGGGAGCGCGGCAGGCCGCTTCCGCTGCCGTAGCTCATGGCAAACCTGTCAGTTGGCCGTTCCACTTGCAGACGCTGGGGCAGAGGAAGTTTTATACGAGGTACGGACGATTTGACGTGCAAATGCGCGGGGGTGCAGAAGATTTTGAAGACGAAGGCCGGGAGCAGCATTACATAGGAAAATCCGACTCATTCAGATGCCTGCACATTGCGCAGAATGATTGGGAGAGCGGCAGGCCATTTCCTCTGCCGTAGCGCATGGCAAGCTGTCAGCTGCCCGACCCGTTTGCGGGCATTGGGCACGTTCTTACCTGCTGGCGGCTGACTTTGTAAGCGGCGGCTTTATAAGAGGCGCGAACTGTTTGGCGTGCGAGTGCACGGGGTGCAGGTGCTTTTGATCGGGAAAGCACGAGGGGGTATTCGCCGCAGTCAGATGCCCGCACATTGCTCAGGATGTTTGGGATTGCGGCAAATCAGTTGCCGCTGGCGTAGCTCATGGCAAAACTGTCAGTTCGCCGTTCCGCTTGTATTGCGGGCGTTGGGCGCGTTCTTGCACGCTTACGGCTGAGTTTTTAAGCGGCAGTTTTATACGAGGTGTGGACGATTTTGCGTGCGAGTGCGCGGGGATGTAGAAGGTTTTGAAGGCGAAGGCGCGCGGGATGGCATTATATAGGAAAATCCGACTCATTCAGATGCCTGCTCATTGCGCAGGACGATTGGGAGTGCGGCAAACCAGTTGCCGTTGGCGTAGCGCATGGTGACCTGTCAGTTGGCCGTTCCGCTTGTATTGCGGGCATTAGGCACATGCTTACACGCTGACGGCTGACTTTGAAAACGTCAGTTTTATACGAGGTACGGACGGTTTTGAGCAAAAGCGAGCGGGTACGGCCTTATATAGGAAAATCCGACTCATTCCGATGCCTGCTCATTGCGCAGGACGATTAAGGGTGCTGCAAATCAGTTGTCCGTTCCACTTGTGTTGCGGGCGTTAGGCGCGTCCTTGCACGCTGGCGGCTGATTTTGTAACCGGCGGTTTTGTACGAGGTGCGGACGGTTTTGAGCGAAAACGAGCGGGTACGGCCTTATATAGGAAAATCCGACTCATTCCGATGCCTGCACATTGCGCAGAACGATTAAAGGTATGGCAAGCCCGTTTCCTCTGTCACCTCCCATAACAACCTGACAGTTGCCCGACCCGTTTGTATTGCAGGCGTTGGCGCATTTCTGCCCTCTTGCGACGGAGGCGGTTTTGTAAACGGCGGTTTTATACGAGGCGCGGACTATTTGGCGTGCGAATGCGCGGGGGTGCAGAAGGTTTTGAAGACGAAGGCCGGGAGCAGCATTACATAGGAAAATCAGTTACCTCATTTCCCGCTCATTGCGCAGGACGATTAAGGGTGCGGCAAGTCCGTTTCACCTGCCGCAGCAGATGGCAAGCTGTCAGCTGCCCGTTCCGTTTGTATTGCGGGCGTTGGATCCATTCTCGCCTGCTTGCAACGGAGACGGTTTTGAATATGCGGTTTTTATACGAGGTGCGAACGCTTTTGAATGCGAGTATGTGAGGTGCTGACGTTTTTGCGTACGAGTACACGGGGACGGCATTCGACGCATTCCGATGCTCGCACATTGGGCAGAGCGATTGGGAGCGCGGCAAACCAGTTGCCGCTGGCGTAGCACATGGCGACCAGTCAGTTGTCTGACCCGTTTGTATTGCGGGTGTTGGGCGCATTTTGCCCGCTGGCGACGGTTTTATACGAGGTGCAGGCGGTTTTGAACGCGAAGGCGCAGCAGGAGGGAGGGGGTATATTCGCGTATTCAGATACCCACTCATTGCGCAGAACGATTGAGGGTGCGACAAATCCGTTTCCGCGGCCGTAGCATATGGCGACCTGACAGTTGTCCGACCCGTTGCGGGCATTGAGTACGTTCTTGCGGGTGGTGAGCGAGTTCTTACACGTTTACGGTTGGTTTTGTAAACGGTGGTTTTATACGAGATGTTGACGGTTTGGCGTACGAGTACGCAGGGACGGCATTCGACGCATTCCGATACTCGTACATTGGGCAGGACGCTTGGGAACACGGTAGGCCGTTTCCTCTGCCATAGCGCATGGCGACTTGTCAGCTGTCCGACCCGTTTGTATTGCAGGTGTTGGCGTATTTCTGCCCCCTTGCGACGGAGGCGGTTTTGAATACGAGTGCACGAGGACGGCATTTGACGCATTCCGATGCTCGTACATTGGGCAGGATGTTTGGGTTGCGGCAAGCCCGTTTCCTCTGCCGTAGCGCATGGCAAGCTGTCAGTTGCCTGTTCCGTTTGTGGGCGTTAGGCGTATTCTTGCATATTTGCGACGGAGGCGGTTTTGTAAACAGCAGCTTTATACGAAGTACTGACGATTTGGCGTACGAGTGCACGGAGCGGCAGTCGCCGCATTCAGATACCCGCTCATTGCGCAGAACGATTGAGGGTGCGGCAAGTTCGTTTCACCTGCCGTAGCACATGGCAAGCTGTCAGTTGGCCAATCCGTTTGTATTGCGGGCACTGGGGCGGAGGAGGTTTTGAATACAAAGTACGGACGGTTTGGCATGCAAGTGCGCGGGGACGGCATTGCATAGGAAAATCTACCACATTCAGATGCCAGCTCATTGCGCAGAATGATTAGAGCCCATTTCCTCTGCAGTAGCACATGGCAACCTGACAGCTGCTCGTCCGCTTATATTGCGGGCGTTGGGCGCATTTTTGCCCCCTTGCGACGAAGGCGGTTTTGAATACGGCGGCTTTATACGAGGTGCGGACGATTTTGCGTGCGAGCGCGCGGAGCGCAGGAGGTTTTGAACAAAAGCGAGCGGGGAAGGCCTTACATAGGAAAATCCGCCGCATTGTGTAGAACGGTTGAAGGTGCGGCAAATCAGTTGCCGCTGACGTAGCGCATGGCAACCTGTCAGTTGGCCGTTCCGCTTGTATTGCGGGCGTTGGGTGCATTTTGCCCGCTTGCGACGGAGGCGGTTTCGTAAACGGCGGCTTTATACGAGGTGCGGACGGTTTGGCGTCCGGGTGCGCGGGGCGGCATTCGACGCATTCAGATGCCTGCTCATTACGCAGAACGATTGGGAGCGCGGCAGGCCGTTTCCGCTTGTATTGCGGGCATTAGGCTCGTTCTTGCCCACTTGCGACGGGGGATTTTTGAATACGAGTGTGTGGGGGCAGGCAGTTTTGAAGGCGAAAGCGCGACAGGAGGGAGGGGATGCATTCACGTATTCCGATGGCTGCTCATTTTGCAGAATGATTGAGGTTGCGGAAAACCTGTTTTCTCTGCCGTAGCGCATGGCAAACCTGTCAGTAGCCCGTTCCACTTGCGGGCGTTGGGCGCATTTTTGCCCGCTTGCGACGGAGGCGGTTTTGAATACGGAGGTTTTATACGAGGTGCGGAGAGTTTGGTGTTCGAGTGCGCGGGGAAGGCCTTACATAGGAAAATCCGCCACATTCAGATACCAGATCATTGCGCAGAACGATTGAGGGTGCGGCAACTTCGTTTCACCTGCTGCAGCACATGGCAAGCTGTCAGCTGCCCGTTCCGCTTGTATTGCGAGCGCTGGACATGCTTTTGCCGCTGGCGGTTAGCTTTGTAAACGGCGGCTTTATACGAGGTGCGGACGGTTTGGCGTACGAGTGCGTGGGGTGCAGGCGGTTTTGAACGCAAAGGCGTGGAGCGGCATTTGCATATTCCGATGCTCGTACATTGGGCAGGACGATTGAGATTGCGGCAAATCAGTTGCCGCTGACGTAGCGCATGGAAACCTGTCAGCTAGCCGTTCCGCTTGCAGGCGTTAGAACCTGTTTAATATCTATGCTATAATACAAATATGAGAAAGCAATATCCAAGCGACATAACGCGCGAACAATTCGAACAAATCCGCCCGTTATTAGAAAGCGGACGGAACAAGACCGCGCCGAGAAAAGTAGATTTATACGAAATATTTTGTGCCGTACTGTACCTGCTCAAAAGCGGCTGCCAGTGGCGTATGCTGCCGGAAGGCTTTCCCAAATGGCATACCGTTTACTATTATTTTAGCCTATGGAATAAGCCGCAGGATGGGCAGTAGAGTCAGTTACATCAATGCTTAAAAAAAATTAATTGGCGAGGCTCATACAAAACAGGGGCGCAAGTCCTGCAAGAGCAGCTTTCTTATAGTCAATGCGCAGAGCGTTAAAAATACCGACAGCGCCGAAAGGATACGATGCGGGCAAAAAAATATCAGGGATAAAGCGGCACATTGCAGTCGATACGCAAATATTCCCCCATGCCCTCGCCGTAACAGCAGCCAATATTACTGGACAGAAAGGGTGCGTTGCTCGCTTTTGAGCACAATAAAGATGAATTGACAGAAGTGAAAAGCATTTTGTGCGATGGAGGGTATAGCGGAAAGTCGTTTGTCGATGGAGTAAAGACAGTTTTGGGCGAACAAGTAACGGTACAAGCCGTCAAACGCAATGAATTACATATATTCGAAGTAATTCCCAAACGCTGGATAGTGGAACGGAGCTTTGCATGGCTTGAAAAGCAGCGCAGACTTTGGAAAAGCTGCGAGAAAAGATATAATACTGCACTGCAATTTATGATTCTGACTTTTATATCGTTGCATCTTAGAAGACCTTAAACAGGTTATAAGGCGCATTCTTGCATGTTTGCGACGGAGGCAGTTTTGAATACGAAGTGCGAACAGTTTTGCGTCCGAATGCGCGGAGCGGCATTCGTGTATTCCGATGGCTGTACATTACGCAGAACCATTGAGGTGGCGGCAGGCCGTTTCCTCTGCCGTAAGCACATGGCGACCTGTCAGCTGGCTGTATCGCTTGCGGGTCTTAGGCACATTCTTACACGCTTGCGACAGAGGCGGTTTTATACGAGGTGTGGACGGTTTTGAACTGGAAAGCGCGAGGCGGCATTACATAGGAAAATCCACCGCATTCAGATGCCCGTATATTGGCCAGGACGCTTGGGAGCGCGGCACCCCCTGTAGTTGCCCATTCCGCTTGCGGGTGTTACCTTTTATAGCTGCAACGCTCAACTCGCGTTTAAATGGAATGAGTTGTACCGCCTGTTGAAAAGGCATGGTGGCTGTTTTGATGCTGCTAATACTATTTTGAGAGACTAGCCGATTTTCATGATTGCACATGGAAAGACAGGTAAAATCATACCGGTATTATTAGGTCGAATGTCGACTTTCTCTATTTTTTATAAATATCACATAGACCTAACTCAAAAGTTTAATAGTAGATAATGTTGAGATTCACGAGGACCGGGGCGGGGCGGACGGGAAAATTGTATCTTACAGACTTAAATCTGAGTCGGACGGCGGAGAATGCAGTTTGAAAGATAGGACGGGAGTACCGTCCGCTCAAGTTTGCCTAACGGCAAACTTGCATTCAAACAGTCTGCGGGACC
>CAUTZW010000079.1:0-11646 GCA_963543045.1 uncultured Treponema sp. | reverse complement strand
GGGGTATAAAATATATCGCCATTTGTGTCAAGCGCTCCTTAAAATCGCATTTATGCCCGTAAAAACGGTTTTGTTTCAATTACACTGGGAATTAGTTTTTATCAGCAGATACATGTCGGCCATTATAATTACTATACCGCTGTATTGCAAGGAAAAAGATTGCGAGAACGCACACGCACCGGAGAGATGCCGCCTGCCTGTCCAGCTCGCAGAGTTGTTCGATACATCGGCTAGCGGTACGTGCTCATGCGGACGACAGGTATTCACTGCAAACCGGAAATGTTCTGTGTCCCCCATCCCGTTTTTCGCGCGTCCGTATTGGTACCCCGTCACGGCGAATGCGTGCGCACACCGGGGAGAGTGTCGCCTGCCTGTCCACCTCGCCGAGTTGTTCGGTACATCAGCTGGGGCGCGGTCGTGCGAACGACGGGTATTCACCGCAAAACGCAAATGCCGAGTCTGCCGTCACGCCTCGTTTTTCGCATGTTCCGTATCGCTCCTATCGCAGCGAATGCGTGCACGCACTGAAGAGATGCCGTCTGCTTGTCCGCCCTGCGTTGCGTTTTACACGTGCCGCCGGATTCCGTCAAAGCGCACTTTGTACAAAAAAAGTCCCGCCGCCGGTGCGGTTTCTCCCGCCTGCCGCCGGTCTTTTGCCAGAAGGATCTTTTGCATCGTGTCCTCTGCCGCTCCGGTGCGGTCAAGGCCGATCAGCGTTCCCGTGATTGTCCGCACCATATTCCACAAAAAGGCGTTCGCTTCGATTTCAAAAGCGATCTGTTCCGTTCCCGCCGGAAAGGACGGGCACGTAAAAAAGCGGGCGCTTTCTATGTAGCGGCGCATCGAAAGGCTTTTGTCGCCGCTTGCGCAAAAGGACGAGCAGTCAAGTTCTCCGCGAAGGCAGCGGCAATACGCATTGAGCCGCTTGATGTTGGGAGCGTAGGGCACTTCCCACGAATAGCGGGCGCTAAAGGCGTCGCTTTTTCCTTTTGGCGTAATGAAATAACGATAGATTCTTGCAGTTGCGCTTTTTCGCGCGCTAAAATCGTGCGCCTTTTCTTCCGCTGCAGTAATCCGAATGTCCGCGGGCAGCATGTCGTTGAGCGCGCGTACATAGTTTTCCGGAGGAATCGAATCGATCGGAGAGAAAAAATGAGCCGCCTGCGCGATGGCATGGACGCCGCTGTCCGTTCTGCCGGAACCGTACACGGCGGTTTTTTCGTTATGCAGGCGGGACAGCGCGTTTTCGACTTCTTCCTGCACCGTGCGGAGCGGTTTTCCCGCATGATTTTGCCGCTGCCAGCCGCAAAAGTCCGTTCCGTCGTAGGAAAGCGTCAAAAGAATCGTGCGCACACCGGCCGCCTAAATGTCATCGTCGCGCACTTCTTTTGAAAGAACGTCGTAGAGGTTCCGCGCCTTTTCAAGCAGCGGGCCGGGCTTTGCCTTCGACGATTTTCCGAGCCCGAAGATGCGTGCAATCGACGTTTTCGCTTCACTCAATTTTTTCAGGCGCATTTGGGAATCGCTGCGCTGGCCGTATTTGTATTCGAGCAGACCGCACAAATAAATGACGCCGTCCCAGCCGTAATTTTTATCCATGTCGGGGCCGAAGTTATTGAGCGTCGAACTTTTTTCGATTCGAGCCGTTTCGTTGTACAGCGACTGCTGATAGAAAAAGAGCGCCTTTCGGTAGAAAACCTTCGACATATAGCCGAAATTGTGTCCCGGAACGAAGGTGTCAAGATCGCGGGTAAGCCACGCAAGGCGCAGCGACAAAAAAGCGGACTTCATCGTCGGCAGCATGTCCGCCTCCGCTTCGCCGTATGAAAGCAGCGCAAGATAATACATCGCCGCGCCGTCGTATAGCGAGCGCTCCTTTTTCAGATTAAAGTGCGGAAAGACGGTGTTCACCTTATTTTTGCGCTCTTCCCGCCCGAAGTACAGCCGGTCGACGGCATCCTTGCTCTTTATGTCTTTGAAATCGCTCCACAAAAAGGCGGAATAGCAGTTCGGGCAGGCGCCGATTTCATAAATGAGCGGATAGATGCGCCCGAAGCGTGCCGACGGCTCAAAAGTCCGGTGCAAGTCATCGGACAATTCGCCGGCAATCATGCGTCCGTTACCGCTGAGCATTACTTCTTTTTCAAAAGCCCGCTTACACACGGGGCACGTGCATTTATCTTTCGACCAGTACGATATGGCGACTTTCTTTTTGTCCGCTTCCTTTTTTACGCTTCTGTACATAATTCCCCCATTCGATTATTTTAAACGCATTGAGCTGCCGCAAGAATCATCCGGCTCCGTTTCGATTACTACAAATGCGAGCGCATATTCTTTTTCATGGCTCAGCGAAACATGCGCCTTGCAGCGGCCGCATCGTTTTTCCGTAAGAGCCGCTGCCGACCCGTACAAGCGCAGCTCAGGTTTTCCGTTTTTATCGTGTTGCACGCAGACATCGCGGAGGTCAAAACCGCTGATGCCCGTTCCGATTGCCTTTGAGAGCGCTTCTTTTGCCGCAAAACGAACGGCAAGGCGCTGGCAGCGCGCGGCAGTACATCCGGCGGAAGGAATTTCGTCGGGATGGAAAAATCGTTCGACCATGCCCGGCGTGTTGAGCCAGCGCTCAAAGCGCCGCACTTCCACAATGTCGGTTCCGATTCCAAAAATCACAGGCACATCCTTCTTTTATACGGCGGTAAAACAGCGATCCGCATTTGAAAACGCATCAACTGCGTTCCGAGCGCATCCGCTTTCGCCGCACTTTTTCAACTTCCGGCGCCGCTTCCTGAGCGGTATCCGGCTGCGTTTCCGCTTCCGGCTGCATGACGGGAGGCGGAGCATCGCTTTGCGTTTCCGCCGTTTCTTCCGGAGCGGCGTCAATCACTTCTATCGTGAGCGCTTCCGGCTCCTTATCCGCAATGCGGATACCGGCAGGCAATGCGAGGCGCACCGGAACCGTATGCTTTCCGGCTTCCTGCACTTGCTGACAATCGATGAGCGCCATGTCGGAAGTAACGGTAAAATTTTCCATCGCCGTTTGCGGCCCTTTGAGTTTGAACGAAAGCGGGGCAAGCGTTCCTTTGAGCGTTAAATTACTGCGGAGATTGACGACCGTCGGGACAATGCCCCTGAACTGTTTATCGGCCATGACCGGTTCAATATCAATAGAAACTTTAAAATCTGATTCGGGCAGCACTTTGAGCGTCTGAACGATGTTATCAAGCTTTACCGTCGCGCTGAAATCCGTTGCGGCGCCCTTGATGTTTATCTTTTCGGTGTAGACGGCGGCGATGTTCTGCAAAAGCGCCGCAGCGCCGATCACCTTAACCGACGACGGCGAAACCGTAATGCTTTGGACGGTATAACCGTTCGCCGCTTCTCCTGAAACCGCCGGGGTAACCGGAATGTAGGCAAGCTCTTTTTTGTCGAGCGATACAGGAATCTTTTCAGGCTTTACGATAACTTCAAGCGGGTCGAGGGGCAAAAGATTGGGCGTCAGCGTAATGCTGACGGGAACGGTAAGCGCTCCCGCTTCCGTGTAATAGTTGAGGTTGAGAGACGCCGTAATGTTTGCCGGAACGATGGACGGAATATATTCGGGCTTAGTGCGCACCTGCACTTTTATGTACGGCGGTAATTCGCTTACGGGCATCATCATGCCGTCGGCAATAACGTCGAGCGGCACGGTAATGGTCTTTGTTTCAAGCAGCGTAATTTGGTGGAACAGGTAAATGAGCACTGCGGCAACGATGCACAAAACTTTTGCGAGTATGTTGTCGCCTGCCTTTTCAATCAGCTTTTTTATGCTCATCGATCGTATCCTCCACATTCTGCGCGTCAGGCGTAATTTCAAGCAGATTTTCAAGAATCTTCGTAATTTCTTTAATCGAAAGGTTGTAGTGCAGTTTTGAATCGTAGGCGAGGCTTACGGCTCCCGACTCTTCGGAAACGACGAGGACGACCGCATCCGACACTTCCGAAAGGCCGAGCGCTGCGCGGTGGCGCGTCCCGAAGGTCTTTTTAATGTCGTACTGTTCGCTCAGCGGCAAAAAACCGCCTGCGGCAAGGAGCTTTCCGCCTTGGATAAAACACGCCCCGTCATGCAGCGGCGTATCCATCCCGAAGATCGTTACGAGCAGGCTCGAAGACAAATCCGCGTTCAGGCGCGTGCCGGTTTGCATAATGTCATTGAGTTTGGTGTGGCGGATAAAAACGGCAAGCATCCCGCGCTTTTGCTTGGAAAGCATTTCGGCTGCGATGAGCGCCGAATCGACATAAGTGTGCTTCGAGCGCTTTCCGAATGCAAACCACTGATTTTGGCCGAGGCGCAAAAAGATCTTTCGGATTTCCGGCTGAAAGACGATCGTAAAGCCGATGACCAAAATGGGCGCTGCAAGATTCAGCAGCCACAGCAGCGTGCCGAGGTTCAGTCCGATGGCGACCGCGTAGGCCAGCAGCACGATGACGGCGGCCTTTACGATTTGAATGCCGTTCGTCTGCACGATGATTTTAAAGGCTTTGTATAAAATGAAGGCTAAAATGCCGACATCGATAACCGGACGGATGACGCCGTAGGCGGCGATAAGACTGTCAACAGACTTCACTGCTTTATCCTTGCGGAGCGGCTGCGTCTAAAAAGCGCTGCGGCTTACTTCCGCCTCTTTTCTTTCAGTATGCAACGAAATATAGCGAAAGACTTTAAGGCTATCAACCGTTTCTTTGACGTCGTGTACGCGAATGATGCGCGCCCCGTTCTGCACGGCAAGCAGATTTGCCGTAACCGTTCCGATAAGCCGTTCGGCCGTTTCGCTGTTTGTAATCGTTCCGATAAAACTTTTCCGCGAAAGTCCGATGAGCGTCGGGTAACGGCCCCCGCAGAGCTTTCCAGAAGAGGCGATGAGCGCCGCATTCCCCGCCGCATCTTTTCCGAATCCGATTCCCGGATCGACGATAATCTTTTCCGCTTGAATGCCGTGCCGGAGGGCAAAATCGGCGCGCGCGCTCAAGTAGTCGTCCACATCCGAAAAAACATCGCGGTACGCGGTATCGACTTGCATCGTCAGCGGGGTGCCCCGTTTGTGCATGAGGATGACGGGAATGCCGGTTTTCGCTGCAAAGGGCAAAAGCGCATCGTCGTCTTCGAGCGCCGAAATATCGTTTACGATGTCTGCGCCTTCGGCAAAGGCTGCCTGCATAACCGCCGCCTTCCGCGTGTCGATGGACAGGGGAATATCCGATATCCGCCGGATTGCGCGAACAAGCGGTACGACACGCCGGATTTCTTCTTCGGCACTCACGTATGCGCTCCCCGGCCGACTCGATTCTCCGCCGATGTCAAGAATATCCGCGCCTTCGGCGATGAGTTTTTGCGCGCGCTCAAGTCCGCCGCGGCTTTCCGGCCAAAAAGAATCGGCCGTAGCGTTTACAATGCCCATCACAAAAACGCCGAGCGGCGCTTCAAGCGTTGCGTTGCGTAAATAAAGACGACTCATGGGTTTGCCTCCTTCCGTTTTCCGTCTCAGGCGGATTTTTTTATCGACGGCAAAGCCGCTGCCGGAGCCAAAACGCCCCGTCCGCTTTCAGCCGGAGAGCGGAATGCGCCGGAAGCGTGTGTGCCGCTTGACCGGAGTCGGTGCATCCGGCGTACGCAGGCTGTTCCGTCCGTCCGCATTTTGCTTGGGTAAAACCGCACGCAAAAGCCGCCGCGTATTCTACCGCTTGCGGGCGGTACGTTCGTTGAGCGCTGTCAGTGCGGCATCTTTTAAATCTTCTGCGCTCATGCCGGCCGCTTCCAGCACCTCCGTGCGGCTTCCGTGCGCGTAAAAGCGGTCGGGAAAGGCTTTGAGGCAGACCTGTTTTATGCCGCCTTCCGCGCACACCAGCGACAAATATTCGCCGCATCCGCCGGTTTTCATGCCGTCTTCGGCAATAACGAGTGCGTCATATCCGCGCGCACGCTCAAGAAAATATTCCGTGTCGACCGGCTTAATAAAACGCAGGCTGTACACGTCCGCGTAGATGTCCTCTAAAAGGAGGGCGCGGGCAGCCGTCCGCGCTTCGGGATACATGCCGCCCGTCGTTACAAAGAGAACGCGCGGCGCTGCGGGCCGATCTTCAAGCTGCACGGCAAGCGACGGCGCGAACGCGGCGGCCGGAATCAAAACGCCCCGTCCGCTTTCAGCCGGAGCGGAAAACAAATCCAACTCGCTCGGGCACGATGCTTTCGGATAGCGGATGATGACGGCCTGACCGCTTCGTTCAGGCGAACAAGCGTAGGCGAGACAAGCCGAAAGGTCTGCCGCCGATGCCGGAGCGAGTATTATGACGTTCGGAACCGGACGGAAAAGCGCAATATCGAACAGCCCCTGATGCGTTTCGCCGTCGTTCGGAACCGCGCCTGCACGGTCAAGCATAAACACCGCATGGATTTTTTGCAGCGCGATGTCGTGAATGATTTGATCTGCCGCCCGCTGCATAAATGTTGAATAAATGCACACGATCGGAAGGAGCGCGCCGCGCGCAAGCCCTCCGGCAAAGACTACGGCGTGTTCTTCGGCAATGCCGACGTCAAAAAAGCGGGCGGGGTAGTGGCGGGCAAAGCCGTCGAGCCCCGTGCCCTTCGCCATCGCCGCCGTAATGCAGACAATATCCGGCCGTTCGGCAGCGATTTTCAGCAAAGCCGCGCTGAACGCTTCGGTAAAACTCAGTTTATCGAATTTTTCAACCGTTCCGCTGCTTGCGCTGAATGGCCCGATGCCGTGAAAGCGTTCCGGATGGTCTTCCGCAGGGCTGTAGCCGCGCCCCTTCTTCGTTACCACGTGCACGACGACCGGACGGTTCATGTCCTTGACGCGGCGGAAAACCGTTTCAAGTTCGCGCTCGTCATGGCCGTTGAGCGGCCCCGTGTATTCAAATCCCAAGTCGGCAAAGAGATTGTTCGACAAAAGGAGCCCTTTGAGGCCGCGTTTGAAGCGGAAGACGAATTTTGTCAGCGGCACGCTCAAAAGCGGAAGGCGCTCAATGACAAAATCGATTGCGCGCCGGATCGTCTGATAAGAAGGCGTCATCGTTAAGCGGCTTAGATAACTGGAAAGCGCGCCGGTGTTCCGGTCGATCGACATGCGGTTGTCGTTGACGACGACGATGAGCGGTTTTGCCAGCTGACCTGCGTTGGATAGCGCTTCTATTGCCAGCCCGCCGGTGAGCGCGCCGTCACCGATGATTGCGACAACCGATCCGGGCTTTTTATGCAGTTCCCACGCCGTCAGCAGTCCCAGTGCACAAGATATTGATGTTGAGGCGTGTCCTGCATCAAAAAAATCGTGTTCGCTCTCTCCTTTTTTGGTGAATCCCGAAATTCCGCCGGATTTTCTGAGCGTCGAAAACCTGTCGTACCGACCGGTTAGCAGCTTATGCACGTAGCACTGGTGGCTTACGTCCCACACCAGCGCATCGTTGGGACTGTCAAAGACGCGGTGCAAGGCAATCGTCAGCTCCACGACGCCTAAATTGCTCGCCAGATGTCCGCCGTTCTTGCTGACCGTATCGATAATGACGCTTCGTATTTCGGCCGCTAATTCTGGCAGCTTTTCGGGAGGAAGATTTTTTAAATCGCGCGGAGAATGAATGGCGGAAAGAATCGTGCGAACCCCAATATAATTTAGCGGCAATGAAAAAAGACCGCGTCAGTTAAAAAACTTTCGCGGTCTCTTCCGGCATAAACCAACTGCTCTACTTTGATTTATGTCTGTTTCTTCTCAGCATCTTCTTGCGCTTATGCGTTGCCATCTTTTGACGCTTTCTTTTCTTTCCACACGGCACGGCAGGCTCCTTTACTCCAAAATTTTCGGTATTATCACAAAATACCCCGCTTGCGTCAAGCGCGGCGACTCAGGCGGCAGGGTATCGGCCTTCCGCATAGGCAAACGCGCAATGCAAATGTCTTCCGCGCTATCCTCCTTGTTACCTCTATGCGGCGGCGCGCACTGACGCAGCTCTTTTTATGAAGCGGAAAGCGGACGGAGGCCCGGCTGAAGGATATTGATTAAATCTTTTCTATATAATAGATTCCCGCGCATGCGTAGGATTTTTCCGTTGATTTTGTTGACTGTCGTTTTCTCTTTGCCGCTTTCTGCAGGCGGCCGCCGGATGCAACGGCTCTTTTTGTGGAAGGATGTGCCGCAGATGAAAAAATATAAAACCGTTTTGTATTATCATCCGCCGCGTACTGCGGAGCCGGGCGAAAAACATGCGGCCGTTATTATTTGTCCCGGCGGCAGTTACCATCATCTGGGGCTATATAATGAAGGTTTTGCGTCGGCAAAGTGGTTTTCCGAAAAAGGCGTCGCAGCGTTTACCGTGCGCTACCGAACGGCGCAGTGCGGCTTTCATGCGCCGGCCATGCTGCAGGACGTTCAGCGGGCGGTGCAGCTGGTACGCGAAAATGCGGACGCGTACGGCATCGATGAAAATAAAGTCGGCCTCATCGGATATTCGGCGGGCGGGCATTTGGTGACGATGGCTGCGGCCTTTCACGAATCGCACGATGAACTTGCCGCGCTCGGGATAGCGCACACGGTGAGCTTGCGCCCTGACTTCGTTATTCCCGTCTATCCGGTGGTAACCATGCGGGGAGCGCTTGCACACCGCTGGTCGAAAAAGAGTTTGCTCGGCAAAACGCAAACGGCGGAGCGGGAGCTTGAGTTTTCGATGGAAGCGCAGATTCCATCCGACATGCCGCCGCTGTACATCGTCGCATGTAAAGATGACCGCGTCGTCGACTACCGGAACAGCGTGATGCTTTACGAAGCGGCGAAAGCGAAAAACGGAAACGTGCAGTTGAAGCTCTATGAGCGCGGCGGACACGGATTTGGGATGCTTTCCGGCACCGCATTTATGCGCGCCTTTCATTGGAATGAAGAAATGTGGCGCTGGCTTGAAGCCGTGCTTGCCGAACGCTAAACGAGCCGCAGGGCTTTCACTATTCCGCTTGCTTCAACCGCTTATGCTATCTTTTGGTATGAGACCTGTTCGATAACTGTGTTTTCGAACAGGTTGACGAGTTCTAAATCGCGCAAATGGCACGATTTAGAACATCGCATTTCAAAAAGACGCGGAAGAATCCGAACCGTTTTAATAGATGCGCCTATGCGCAATTTCGGTATAATTGACTAGAAGCGTCCGCTGTAATAAGATTGCGCATTGTGTTATTTCGATATGGTACTGACAAAAACGGGCGTCCCGTCAAAAAAGCGGTCGTGTATACGCAAGAAGAGCACGGCATACTGCGCTCTCAGATTGACGAAGACGCCGAATATATTATCGGGCGGCTTCGGGATGCGGGCAATGCCGCCTACATTGTCGGCGGCGCGGTGCGCGATCTTTTGGGCGGCGCGCTTCCGAAAGATTTTGACATTGTAACGGATGCGACCCCTTCGCGCATCAAGCGGCTTTTTAAGAATTCCCGGATTATCGGCAAACGCTTCCGGATTGTGCATGTGTTCTTCGGCCCGAAAATTTTTGAAGTAAGTACGTTCCGCTCCAATTCCGAAGGTTCGACCGGCAATAATTTCGGAACGATTGACGAAGATGTGATGCGCCGGGATTTTACGCTCAATGCCCTCTACTATGATCCGGTGCAGGAACAGGTCATCGACTACGTCGGTGGAATGCGCGACATAAAAAAACACATTTTGCGTCCGGTTATCCCGCTTGACCGCATTTTTACGGAAGATCCGGTGCGTATGCTCCGCGCCGTAAAGTATTCGGCCAAAACGGGCGCGCGGATGCCCTTCGCCCTGCGCCACAAAATCCGCCATTGTTCCAGCATGCTCGGAGAAATATCGTCGTCGCGCCTGACGGAAGAGCTGCTGAAAATCATAAACAGCGCGCATGCGTACAAAATCATTGAAGAAGCGCTGAATACCGATTTGTATATGTCGCTGCAGCCGGCGGCAAGCGCCTTGATGTACGCCGATAAAAAATTCGAGCGCAATTATATGGAGAGCATCGAAAAGCTTGATGCGCTGACGCGTGCCGAGCCCGATGCGCGATTGGGAAAGAAGCTGGTTTTTCTCATTAAGGATTTTATTTTGACGCTTACCGATTGGCAAAAAGAGCTCGAAGCGAAAACATCGCCGCGCGAACTGTACAACCGGACATGGAAAGAGTGCCGGAACTTCGTCCTCCCGATGAATCCGCAGCGGACGGAACTGGAATACGCCGTCAAATCCGTTTTACAAGAACTCGGCATTCCCCTCAAAGCAATGCGAAGAGAACGCCGCCCGAGCGGCACGCGATCGTAGCGCTTTCTCCCGTTTTTAAATCCGGCCGACATTGCCGTACGCTACGGCCGTTCTTGCTTGAACACGCCGCATGTGTTGAGGGAGAGCACAAGTGCGCGGCGGATGGTTTATGTTCGCCCGCCGGCCGGCAGCTTGCTGTATTGGTTGGCGGTTTTCGTGCTCCCTGCTATATGCTCGTACTGGCGAGTGCTATCTTCACAGACAATAAAGATTCGCTGCGTGTTGATAAATTGCTGTTGCCTGTGTGTTCTTGTGCTGTGTAGTGCGAGCGGCAGATGGAGTGTGTTCGTTCATCAGTTGGAGGTGTTCGTGTTCGTCCCGCCGGTCGGCAGCTTAGCGAATCAGCTAGAGGTTTTCATGTTCCCCTCAGTATGCTTGTACCGGCGTGTGCTATCTTCACAAGCAATAAAGACTCGGTGCATGGCGGTAAATGGCAAAGGCTGCCTGCGCGTTCTTCTGCTGTGCAGTGCGCGGGGAGTGCAAGCGGGCGGGGATAATCCGCCGGTCGGCAGTTTGGCGAATCGGTTGGCGATGTTCGTGTTCCCCGCTATGAGTTCGTACCGGCGAACGCTATCTCCAGAGACAATAAAATTCGTTGCGTGGTGGTAAATGGCTGCCGCCTGTATATTTTTCTGCTGTACACTGTGAGGGGAATGTAAGCGGGAGGCTGATGGTTTTTGTTCGTCCACCGGTTGGCAACTTGGCGAATCGGTTGGCGGTTTTCGTGTTTCCCGCAGTATGCTTGTACTGACGAGCGCTATCTCCACAGGCAATAAAAACTCGTTGCGTGGCGGTAAATGGCAAAGGCTGCCTGCGCGTTCTTCTGCTGTGCAGTGCGCGGGGAGTGCAAGCGGGCGGGGATAATCCGCCGGTTGGCAACTTGGCGAATCGGTTGGCGATGTTCGTGCTCCCCGCACTATGCTCATACCGGCGAACGGCTACCTTCACAGACAATAAAGATGCGTTGCGTGCTGGTAAATGGTGACTACTGCCTGAGTGTTCTTCTCAGTTGGTTCGCAGTTCTCTCCATACACATAAAAAATCCCGCCCTTTTACCGGCGGGATTTTTTATCTTACGCTATTTATTTAAGCGCGTTTCAAGGTCGTCGAGGCAGGCGGTAAGTTCTTTGGGCAGGTGTGCGCCGAATTTCGGATAGTGCTTTTCGCGGATATCCGTAATTTCTTTTTTCCAGCCTTCAACGTCGACGGAAGTCAGCGCCGCCATGTTCTTTTTGTAGCCGTCGCTCAAGCCGTCTGTATTGATGGCGCCGTCTTTCGGCATATAGCCGATCGGCGTATCGACAAAGTTGTCTTTGCCGTCGCAGCGGTCGAAAATCCACGC
>CAUTZW010000078.1:0-11812 GCA_963543045.1 uncultured Treponema sp. | reverse complement strand
ATGATACGGATTAAAAGATATTCGGACAGCCAAAAAAACGAATGGGATTTGTTTTGCAATAATTCAAAAATGCCGCTGTTTATGTTCAACAGAGATTTTATGGGTTATCACAAAGACAGATTTACCGATCGTTCTTTGCTTTTTTATGACGATGACGAACTTTTGGCAATTTTTCCCGCAAGTGAAAAAGAAACTGTGCTGGCTTCTCACGGGGGACTTACATACGGCGGTTTTATACTCGGCGCGGGTGCAAAACAGCACACCGTAAACGATTGTTTTACCGCGCTCTTGAATTATGCGAAAACAAACGGCTTTACGAAAATCATTTATAAAAATATTCCGCATATTTACCATAAACAAGGTGCGGAAGAAGACTTGTATTCTCTGTTTGTAAACGGTGCAAAAATCTTAAAAGTAGAGCCTTCAACTGTAATCAACCTAAAAAATCCGCTTAGAATGCCGAAAGGCAGAAAGGCTCAGATAAGCCGTGCACGCCGCGAGGGCGTAGAGATAAAAGAATCCACTGATTTTAAGACTTTTATGTCGATTGAAGAAGAAGTCCTTGAAGTTCGGCACGGAGTAAAAGCCGTTCACACTGCAGCAGAGCTTGCATTATTGCATTCGTATTTTCCAAAGAACATCCATCTTTTTGCCGCCGCTTATCAAGACAAAATGGTTGCAGGCGCATTGATTTTTGAATATGAAAATGTCGTTCATACGCAATACATGGCGGCAAATGATACAGCTCGACAAATCGGTGCGTTGGACTTAGCAATCTCTTTTATAATCGATACATACAAAGAAACGAAAACATGGCTCGACTTCGGCATATCTTCCGAAGACTCAGGCAGAATCTTAAACGAAGGCTTGATTGCGCAAAAAGAAGGCTTCGGCGGTAGGACAAATACATACATGACATGGGAGATAGATTTATGAAAAATGTTGCGGTAATTTTGGCAGGGGGGAGCGGGACAAGGCTTGGCGGAGAGCTTCCGAAGCAGTTCTTAAAAGTGGCGGGGAAAAAGATAATAGAGCACACAATAGAAGCGTTTGAGCAAAATGAATTTATTGATGAAATCGCTGTGGTCTGCAACCCGCTTTATATGCATCTGCTTGAAAAGCTGCTTATAGACGGCGGATATAAAAAAGTAAAAAAGATTTTGAACGGCGGAAAAGAGCGCAGCGATTCAAGTCTTGCGGCAATAAATGCTTATACGGAAGATGTGAATCTTATCTTTCACGATGCCGTAAGACCGCTCGTTTCTCAAAGAATTATAAACGACTGCATAAAAGCTCTTGAAAAATACGATGCCGTTGATGTCGCAATAAAAACGACAGATACGATAATTCAAGTCCGGCAAAAAGAAATCGAAAATATTCCGGATAGGTCTATTTTGAATAACGGGCAGACGCCGCAATGTTTTAAACGTGCGCTTATTGCAAATGCGTATGAAAAGGCTTTGCAGGATTCGTATTTTAAGACAACAGATGACTGCGGCGTTGTAAAAAAATATATGAGCGGTACTCCAATCTATGTTGTTGACGGAGAGCCGCTAAATATGAAAGTTACCTATGAAGAAGATTTATTTCTTGTAGATAAACTTTTTCAGATGAAGCGGTTTGATATTTCTCAAAAATTGCATGAACTTTCATCTTTTGATTTTTCCGGAACCGTAACAGTCGTATTCGGTGCAAGCTCCGGAATCGGTAAGTGTATTGCGCAAAAGATAAAATCTCTAAACGGGAAGGTCTACGGGTTTTCTCGCTCGGAAGGGAGCGTAAATATTCAAAATCCTGATGATGTAAAATCCGCGTTGAAAAAAGTATTCGACGCGGAAGGGAATATACATTTTGTGGTGAACACGGCAGGGATTCTTTCCATACAGCCGCTTGATACGATGGATTATAAAGATATTACGGATTCCGTTGCGATAAATTATCTCGGCTCGATAATTGTTGCAAAAGAATCTTTCGAATATTTGAAGCGGTCTAACGGTTGTCTTTTACTTTTTACGTCAAGTTCATATACGCGCGGAAGGATGCTGTATGCGCTTTATTCGTCGGCAAAAGCGGCAGTAGTAAATCTTATGCAGGCGTTAAATGAAGAATGGCACAGTTCAAACGTAAGAATAAACTGCATTTGCCCTGAGCGGACAAAAACGCCGATGCGTATAAAGAATTTCGGCAATGAGCCGGAAGATTCTCTTTGTTCGGCGGAAAAAGTTGCGGATTACAGCATCGCCGCCCTTATTTCTAAGGTGAGCGGTGAAGTAATCGATGTGCGAAAATAGGTTGAATGCAATATGAAAGAAATGATAAAAAAATTACCGTTTGTGCGAAAATTGGAAAACAAATTTAGTCTGCTGGAAAAACAAATATCGGATTTGGAAAATGAAAATAATTCTCTTGCACGGGAAGCTGTTCAAAATAGAATTGCCGTAAAAATCCTTCAAGGAAAGAAGATAAATATCGTCTTTGTATGTCATCGCCCTGCATTTTGGAGCTCTCTTGCAACTGTGTACAGTGCGCTAAAAAATGATGATTTATTTGACATAAAAATCGTTGCAATCCCAATAAAGGAGGAATTACCTAATTTGGGGTATAGCCATGAAAATTATCTCTCTGAAGGGGCGGAAGATTTTTGGAAAAGTTACAGCTGTATAAACGGCTACGACTATCAAACACGTGAATGGCTTGATTTACGTACGCTACATCCCGATTATTTATTTTTTCAATGGCCGTATAATATTGTGCGTCCTAAAGAATATAAAAGCTTTGTTGTTTCAAAATATGCAAAATTATGTTATGTGCATTATGCGTCGAATTTCATAGGCTCCGGCATACTTGAAGGATCGACTCCGATGGATTTTGTTCAAAATGTTTCGATGTTTTTTACACAGAATGAGATTGACGATAAACTTATACGCGGCGTATTAAAAAAATACGGCAATAATTTTACGAAGACTTTTCTTACGGGTTTTCCGCGTTACGACGGTTTGGAAAAATACAAAGATGCCGACTCTCCGTTGTGGAATTATCCTCGAAGCGATAATAAATTCCGCATAATATGGACTCCGCGCTGGTGTACAAACGAGGGAAATTGTCATTTTTTTGACTATAAAGATAAACTGCTTGACTACTGTGCGGCTCATCCTGAAATCGACTTTATTTTCCGTCCACATCCGCAGGCTTTTATCGGATTAAATGCAACCGGAGAACTTCCCGAAAAAGAAGCTGCCGTATATAAAGCCGAATACGATAAGCATCCGAACACAAAAATCGATAATTCAAAAGAATATCTTACAACGTTTTATTCTTCCGACTGCATGATTACGGATATTTCGAGTATCGTTGCGGAATATTTTTTAACGGGCAAACCTATTATCTACTGCCATAAAAAAGATTGCTTTAACGATTTTTCACGAAAACTTTCCGAAGGGTTCTATTGGGTTCGTAATTGGCAGGAACTTGAACGGACTTTGCAAATGCTTAAAAGCGGCGATGACCCGTTAAAAGCAAAAAGGCAAGAGCTTATTAAAAGCGAGTTTCAAATTTCAAAAGCCGGAGCCGGAAATACAATCGCCGCATTGATAAAAAAGGACGCATTAGGAGATTTAGCATAAAATGAGCAAAATTAGTTTTTTAGTAACGTACTATAATCAAGCGCAATACGTTTCCCAAAGTTTGGAAAGTATTTTAGCGATAGATTTTCCCGATGACTGCTTATATGAAATACTCGTCGGCGATGACGGTTCAAATGACGGAACGCAGGCGGCGGTACAAAAATATGTGGAAAAATATCCCGGTAAAATAAAATTATTTGAAATGCCGCGTGAACAAAATGTAAAATATAATTCTATTTTACGTGCGAGCGCAAATCGGCTTAATCTTTTGTCTAATGCGGCAGGCGATTATTACTGCATTCTTGACGGTGATGACTGGTACTGCGATAAAACATTTATTTCCGATGCGATTGAAGTAATGGAAAAAAATCGTAAAATTTCTGTGTGCGCTTTCAATTTTCAATATGCAGAGCCGAACGGAATAAAAATCAACGAATGCCTGCTTAAACGCGGACTGCTTTCGGCAAAAACATATTTAAAAAGTATTTATCTTCCCGCCGGTTCTGCCGTGTTGAGAAATGTTTTTGATAAAAAGAAAATTGAGTTTATGCGTAAAACAGGCTATTTTGACGACCAAAACATTACGATTGCTAATCTAAATTGCGGAGAAATGTATTTTATTCCCAAAGTAATTTATTCTTACCGTCAGACGGGCGAAAGCGTTTGGACGGGAATTTCGGAATATGAGCGGAATGTTATAAATGCGCTCGATTACGATGTAAATCTTCGATACGCGCACAAGTATTCAAAAGAAATAAAGCAAAGGCATTTCGGGGCGTTGGATTATGTTTGGCAAAACCGAAATAATTTTTACTCAGATTTAGGCCGCGACAAAGCGGATAAATATCTTTCGATGGCAAAAAATCTTGAAGATTCAATTCTTTCATCTATCATAAACTTCGATACGCTCGATGTTCCTTCCAAAGAAAGACTCAAAAATTTTTTCAAACCGCGCTTTTCGGCTAGGATAAAGCGCGGTATAAAGCGTATACTGCACGTCGATAAATGATTCGCGATGCTAAGGAGGAGAATAACGATGAACGTTCCATTTTTAAGTTTGAAGGAAGTTACTGAACTGCACTCAAAAGAAATAAACGAAGCGGTAAGCCGTGTCGTCTCTTCCGGTTGGTATCTGCAGGGAAGCGAAAACGCAAAATTCGAAGAAGATTATGCAAAATATATCGGTACAACATATTGTATCGGGGTTGCGAACGGGCTTGATGCTCTTATTTGGATTTTGCGCGCGTATATTGAAACAGGTCGCTTAAAAGCCGGCGATGAAATTCTTGTTCCGGCAAATACTTATATTGCGACGATTTTAGCAATAACGGAAAACAATCTTGTGCCCGTTCTTGTTGAACCGGATGCGCAAACGTACCAGATTGACGGAAATCTTATTGAATCGAAGATTTCCGAGCGCACAAAAGGAATAATGATTGTGCATTTATACGGACGGTGCGCCTATACCGAACAAATTGCAGCGCTTTGCAAAAAGCATAATCTTTATTTATTTGAAGACAACGCGCAGGCTCACGGTTGTGTATTCGGGACAAAGAAAACCGGAAGTCTCGGCAATGCTTCCGCTCACAGTTTTTATCCGGGAAAGAATTTGGGCGCACTCGGCGATGCGGGCGCGGTTACAACCGATGATGAAGAGATTGCAAAAACAATCCGCGCGCTTGCAAATTACGGTTCAAGCAAAAAATACGTATTCGATTATACGGGAAGAAACAGCCGCTTGGATGAAATTCAGGCAGCGATACTCGATGTAAAATTAAAGCATATTGAAGAAGATAATGCGCGGCGTAAGCAGGTTGCAAAAATGTACATTAGCGGAATAAAAAATCCTGAAATAATTTTGCCTGCCGTGCCGGATTTTAATTCCAACGTCTTCCATATTTTCCCGATTCTTTTGAAAAAGCGCAATGAGCTGCAAAAATATCTTGAGCAAAACGGTATCGGCACGGTGATACATTATCCCATTCCGCCGCATAAACAAAAATGCTATGCGGATTGGAATTCACTCAATCTTCCGATTACCGAAATGCTGCATGAACGCGAATTAAGCCTTCCGATAGGCCCGACCATTACCGATGAACAAGTGCAATATGTCATCGGCACTATAAATGACTGGGAGCGGTGAAGTTTATTTCGGGAAAGACGATGGCGACTTTGTTTCCGCTACGCGGCGGGCAGAGGAGGCGGGATTTGACGGCGCGGAGCTGCATTCGGCTCACGGTTATCTTTTGAATCAATTTTATTCGCCGCTGACAAACGACCGCACCGACGCGTACTCAGGCGGCACGCTCAAAGGACGAATCAAACTGCACCTCGAAATCATAAACGCAGTGCGGAAAGCCGTCGACGGGGACTTTATTCTTGCGCTCAGGCTCGGCGCGTGCGACTATATGGACGGCGGCACCACAATCGCCGACAGCGTAGAAGCGTGCCGCCTCTTCGCGGAAGCCGGTATCGACGTGCTGGATATTTCCGGCGGACTTTTAGGCTTCACGCACCCTTTTTCGACGGAAGAAGGCTGGTTCAAGGACATCACGGCAGCCGTAAAGCGCGCAGTCTCCGTTCCCGCCATCCTCGCGGGCGGCATTGTAACACCGTCCGCTGCGGAAAAACTGCTCCAAGCAGGAGCCGCAGACCTTATCGGTGTCGGTAGAGTGCTATTGAAAAACTCCGCGTGGGCACAGACGCGCGGACGGGAATACGGCGTGTTTGACAGCGGGTGCGCTGACACCGAACGCTAACATTAGTCTTGACACCGGAAATTGCCGCACCGCCAACCTATCGCTGCGGCTTGCCCAATCCGCCCCCTCCCCCTCGCACACACGCAAATCACCCGCCACCGGAACATGGAACCACCCGCCATCCTCACCAGCTGCATCGTAACGCTGTCCGCTTAGCGTTTCGCCTCCCGCCCGCAGCGCATCTCCGCGCGGCAAACCGCAGCGCGCCGTGCCGGAACGCGATGTATTTATAAAGAAAATATTTAAAATGCGGTTTAGGAGTTTGAAACTCAAAATTGAACTCGCTATAATGCCGACATGCAGATTTTACCTATAGCCAGCGGCAAGGGCGGTGTTGGAAAAAGCCTTTTGTCCGCGAATCTTGCCATTGCGCTCGGACAGGCCGGGAAGAAAGTTGTGCTTTGCGACCTTGATTTGGGCGCATCGAACCTTCATCTTGCGATCGGTCAGCCGATACACAAGAACAGCATCGGTACCTACCTGACGGACAAGACTCCATTCAAAGATATTATTGAGCCGACGGAATACGAAAACGTCAGTTTTATTGCAGGCGACAGTCAGATTCCCGGTTTGACGGCGCTCAAAGCCGTGCAGAAGACGAAGCTGGTGCGCAATTTCCGCAGCATCAACGCGGATTTTCTGATTATCGACCTTGGAGCGGGCACGCATCAAATCATTCTCGATATGTTCCTCCAGTCGCCGCAGGGGATTTTGGTAACGGCGCCGACGGTAACGGCAACGCTCGACGGCTATTTGTTTTTGAAAAACAGCGTATTCCGCTTGATGTACACGGCGTTCAAACGCGGCTCTCCCGGCTATGAGTATCTTGAAAATCTTAAAACAAGTTCGGAAGCGCTCAAAGGCTTATACATTCCGAAAATTACAGCGGAATTAATGAAGGTCGATCCGCAAAATACGGCGCTCTTCCAATCGCGGATGCGCCAATTCCGGCCGCGCCTTGTTATGAACATGATTGATGATCCAAAGGACGCCGACCGCGCCCAGCGGATCCGCACGTCCTGCAATCAATATCTGGGAATCGGCATGGAATATTTAGGGCTGATGTACCGCGACCAGCTGCAAGACAAAGCGCTCTCTTCCCGGCTGCCGCTCATCGTGTATAAACCGAATTCGGTGCTTGCGCAGGCGGTCTACCGGATTGCGGAAAAAGTTTTGTCCACCGACGCGCGGGAATTCGATAAAGACTTTGCCGAAACGATTGACGCGGCGGCAACCTTCTCGCTTGCCGAAGAAGACGCAAAGAACGATTACCAATTCAAGATGTCCGGTATTGACGACTTGATTGCCGGCGGCGACCTCCGCACAGGAGAGCTTGTCGAAATGATAAAAACGCAACAATACGAACTGACGCAAGTGAAAAAAGAAAATCTACTGCTCAAATCAAAGCTGATTAAAGCGGTGAAGCAGGGCTTTAAGCTGTAGCCCGCATCCCGCTCAGGATGGGGACGCGCGCGATTTTTGCGCATCGGCAAAAGTTGCTGCGTTCCGTACTTCAAAGTTACGCGGATGTTTGCAGAAAACGCGGACGCATATCGTTTTAATAAAAAGTATGAAGGCGGTGCGCCTCATTCTGCAAACTCGACTATTCAATAGGTGCGTTCACGCGCACGGCTCAAACTTTTGCCGGCAGTTGCCGCTTCCGGCTCGATTTATGGGAGATACCGTTGTTTTTACCGCTTTATATCAATTACCCGTCATGGATTCATCCGGAACTTTTTCCCGGCGTGCCGGTGCTCGGCCTTTTGCGCTGGTACGGCTTGATGTACGTGTTCGCATTCGGCACCGCATTTTTGATTCTGAAAAAAGTAATGAAGGAAGGATTGCTGAATACCGCGTCGTACACGGCGACGGAAGATGACATATTCAGTTTTATTTCGACCGGAATTATTTTTTTGCTCGTCGGCGCGCGCGTGTTTTCGTCTCTGGTGTACGACACGAGCGGCGTTTATTTCCGGAAGCCGTGGCTCATTTTCTGGCCGTTCGATTCGCACGGGCGCTTTACAGGGCTTGCGGGAATGTCGTACCACGGCGGATTTATCGGCGGGCTGCTCGGTATGATTGTTTGGTGCGTCCGCCGCAAGCAGCCGATTTTTAAGTGGGTCGATGCGATGGTTGCGGCCATCCCGCTCGGCTATACGTTCGGGCGGCTGGGCAATTTTTTGAACGGAGAGCTGTACGGGCGCATCACAACCGTTCCGTGGGGAATGGTATTTCCGTATGCCGAACGGTTTTCCGCCTCGCTTGAGTGGGTGCAGCAATTTGCGGAGAGAATCGGTATGCCGCTGACGAACGCTTCCGCGCTGGTGAATCTGCCGCGCCATCCGAGCCAGCTGTACGAAGCGTTCTTCGAGGGGATTGTGCTGTGGGCGATTATTTGGTTTTTCCGCCGCAGAAAGTGGGACGGCTTACTTTCCGGAATGTACATGGGCGGCTACGGCTTTTTCCGCTTTATTATCGAATACTTCCGCGAACCGGACGCCGACTTGGGCTACCGGATTGCGGCGGATGCGTCCGCGCCGCTGTACACCAACACGTCGCTGCTGAACTTTTCGACGGGACAGGTGCTTTGTTTTCTGATGATCATCGGCGGAGTTCTGATGGCGCTCGGTACGCGGATGTATTACGGCAAGAAAGAAAAGCTGCACGGGCAGCGTCGACGGTAGTCGGCGTGTTTTTCCGGTGCGCGCTGCTGTTGACGGGCGGAGCGCAGGGCGAGGCTTTTCCGAACGGCAGGAAGAATGCTGATGATTCGGAGCGGCTGCGCCCGGATTGGAGCGGTGCGAAGCAGCCGGCAAAACTGCTGTTTTGACGGCCGGCCGCAAGGGGAAGCCGCGCAAAGCCGGTTACGCGGACTGTTTCGCCCATAAAAATCACAAAAAAGACGATATATAAAAGGAAGGCAATACGTTTGATTGGTAAGGGGGCTGCGATGCGTGTCGACAAAATAGTTTTCGTGTGTTTGCTTTTGGGACGGCTGCAGGCTCAAGAGGCGAGCGTGTCGCTTGCTTTTTCGGGCGGGAGTAATTATTCGCTGACGGAACGCTCGGATTTCCGCCGCTACGACAACGGGAAGTATGTGGGACTGGTGAGCCGCGAGGTGCGTTCGTTTATTACGGCGGAGGAATCGGGCGGCGCGCGGTATTACGACGGGCTTTTTTACGTCGCGGAAAAAACGAAGCGCGATGCACGGGCTGTTGATGCGGGCATTCATGATGCCGTTCACTCCGAATTCAAAATAACGAAAGACGGAAAGCTGGTGATGCTTGAAGACAACGGCTATCCGTCTTTCCGCAATTTTCCGTCCTTTCCGCTTGAACGGGTGCGGATTGGGGATTCGTGGACGGGCAAGGGCGAGCGCGCTTTTGATCCTCTGAACAAGGGGATTATTACGAAGATGCCGGTTCTTGTGCAGTACACGTACACGGGGACGGGCGAGCTTGATGGGGAGCCGGTGCATATTTTGAAGGCGAAGTGGGCGACTCGGTACGGAAAACTCTATCGCGATCCTGATGGCGACGGCGCACTGGAAAACGCGCAGGGGTCTCACGATGCGATGATTTACGTGAGCGCGCGTACCGGCTATGCGCTTTTGGTGCGCGATACGGTTGACGAATATTTTGAATACGCCGGCGGGCAGCGGGTTCAACTCAAGGGAACGATTGCGCTCTTTACGAAGTATCCGCCGACCGTCGATAAAGGAAAGCTGCTTCCGTCCTTGCAGCGGGCGATTGCTGTGGCGGAACGAACGGGCGGCGGCGCGGTACCGGCCGATAGCGAGGGGCTCGCCGGATTCGGCGGCGGCCGAAAAGCGGAGGCGGATGACGGCGGATTTGCAGGCGGCAAAAAGAAAAACGCAACAGCGGGAACGGCCGGCGGCCTTGTGCGAACCGATACCGGCGCGAAGAGCGGCGCGGATGCCGAACGCAGCGAGGGAGCCGGAAAACCGCAGACGAATCGGGCGGACAACGGACGCGGCGGGAAGAACGCGGCAGCGGGAACAACCGGCGGCCTTGCGCGAACCGATACCGGTGTGAAGAGCGACGCGGATGCCGAACGCAGCGAGGGAACCGGAAAGCCGCAGACGAATCGGGCAGATAACGGACGCGGCGGGAAAAGCACGCCGACGGAAACGGCTGGCAGCAGCCTTGTGCGAACTGCGGACGGCAAAGTGCTTGGAGGCGATTCGCTTTCGGTAGAAAATACGGCGTCCGGCTTACGGCTTACGATGCAGAATCTCCGCTTTAAGCCGGACAGCGCGGAACTTTTGGCCTCCGAAGCGGCGCGTCTCGACGCAATCGCCGACGTCTTAAGGCAGGCGCCGGATTCGCAGTTTTTAGTGGAAGGGCACACGGCGAGCGTCGGCTATCCGGCGGGAGAGCTCAAACTATCTGCTGAGCGCGCCCGCGCAGTTGCCGCAGCGCTGGCATCCCGCGGCATCGATGCCGACAAATTCATCTGCCGCGGCAGCGGAGCCGCCAAACCCATCGCCGACAACACAACCCCAGAAGGCAAAGCAAAAAACCGACGAGTCGAAATCACGATACTCGAGTGAGTTTGTTGCGCGGCGCGGGTGCCGAACGCGGCGACGGAGGCCTTGCGCGAACCAATACCGGTGCGAAGGGCGGCGCGAACGCCGAACGCAGCGAGGGAACCGGAAAGCCGCAGACGAATCGGGCAGACAACGGGCGCAGAGGGAAAAGCACGCCGACGGAGGCGACCGGCAGCCTTGCGCGAACGGATACCGGCGCGAAGGGCGGCGCAGATTCTGGCCGTGTCACGCGGCAAGTCACAGGGCAAATCGGGCAGACAACAGACGCGGCGGAAAAAGTGCGTGGACGGATGCGGCCGGTAGTCTTGCGCGAACCGATACCGGATCGAAGAGCGGCGCGGGTGCCGAACGCAGCAAGGGAACCGGAAAGCCGCAGGCAAATCGGGCGGAAAACGGACGCGGCGGGAAGAACGCGGCAGCGGGAACAACCGGCGGCCTTGCGCGAATCGATACCGGCGCAAAGGGCGGCGCGGATGCCGAACGCAGCGAGGAAACCGGAAAACCGCAGACGAATCGAGCGGACAACGGACGCGGCGGGAAGAACGCGGCAGCGGGAACAACCGGCGGCCTTGCGCGAACCAATACCGGATCGAAGGGCGGAGCGAAACGCCGAACGCAGCGACGGAACCGGAAAACTGCAGACGAATCGAGCGGACAACGGGCGCGGCGGGAAGAACGCGGCGACGGAGGCAGTCGGCAGCCTTGTGCGAACCGATACCGGCGCGAAGGGCGGCGCGGGAAATGGAAAGCTGCGAACGAATCGGGCGGATAACAGGCGCAGTGATAGTACATTTTTTACCCCCTAAAAAAAGCTGTTTCTCAGCGTATAGATGTCGTCCATGAGACACGCTGCGGCATCT
>CAUTZW010000077.1:0-11966 GCA_963543045.1 uncultured Treponema sp. | reverse complement strand
ATATTTTTTTCCCCCCCCCCCCCCCCCCCTAGTGGAAAATTCTCTATACCATATGACTACTATACATCTACCATATTTTATTTTCAAAATATGGTAGATGTAAAAATAAAGCATTTTTCCTTTAATATGTCTTTTTCAGCTTTCCGGCTCGTGATTTTTTAGCATAACCCATGTAGCTCCGTTGCCCCCATCTCTTGTAGCTGGGTGTCCCGAACGCCCAAGTCGCTTATCATGTTCTAAAAACCGTTTCACCAAAGCGCGCAGTACCGGTTCATCATTACCGCCCGTATGAATGCCTTTCCCGTGAATAATCAAAATCTTTTTAAATTTCTTTGCGCAGCAATCCGCAATAAACGCGCGAAGCCTCTTTTCCGCTTCATCCTGCGTTAAACCGTGTAAATCAATCGCGGCATCTTCCCGCATATTCTCAAGCGCACGTACGCTCGTATACGCCCGGCGTTCGCTCGCTTCTTTGCAAAGCTTATCTTTGTCGACGGTGCCATGCCGATCCAGCCACTGCTTCATTTGATTACCAAAATGCTCCGCATCTTGTATTTTGTGTTCGGCAGGAGCTGCCCCCGCCTGGCGCTCAATCCAATCGGCATTCGCTTTTTTATGCGACACGTTCGGAGCGTTTTGCGCCTTTTGTTTCTGCGCTCCTTTTTGCCGCGCATCCCACTGATCTAAAATATTACCGAAATCCATACCGCCTCACCTAATTTCTTCAACAGCATCCTGCATCACCCAGCCCTCCGCCGAACCGGAACGAATGTTGTACCAGCTGCCGGATTTCCGTTTGATTTTTACGCGGGCGCCGGCCGCAAAATATGCCGTAGGCGTTGCGCTCGTTTCAGGCACGGCAGACACCGCGCCGCCTCGAAAAATGCCGTAGTTTTCTCCAAAACGTACAGCGGACAGGCAAAGAAGGCCCATAAACGTAAGCGCGCAACATGCCGCAAGTGCAGCAGCCCGCGCCTTTTTTAAGAAAAATAAAAGCGCGGCAGCGCACGCGGATGCGAGGGCAATAAAAGCGGCCGCAATCACGGTTATTTTTCGGGGTTCCGCCTTCCCGTCACGGATTCCGTGCGCGCCTTCAAATTGCTTGCGTTTGTAAAATGCGGCGCCCAAATACCCCGAATGCCGTTCGTCGCTGCGGAGCGCGGCAAGTTCTGCGCATTCGGCAGCGGAAAGCGCAGGGGATTCGCCCGCAGGCGCTTCTTCCGGTTCGGCATCAAACGCACGGGCAAAGTACCGCCGATCCGCCGCGCTCTCTTTCTTTTGTGCGGCAGGCTGAACCGTAACCGCCGTCCGCTCAAGCGCAACCGTCTCTGCCGCGTTGCCGATTCCGTAAACTTCCGCGCGTATCTCCGGCAAATTCTGCCGCCCCGCGTGATACGGCGTCCATTCAAAACGGGCGACGGCAAAACGCCCGCCCGCTGTACGCCCCGCGCCGTCCGCATTCGGATACCGCTCCACCTCTTCAAAAAGGGCATTTTGCGGAACGTTCCACGTTAAATCCGTAACTTTTTCCGCAGCTTCAACAAAAAGCGTAAAAAAAGCCGGTTCTCCGGCAGCAAACGATGCGACTTCCCCGTCAAACTGCACCGAAAGACGCGGCTTCCCCGCAACCGGAAGCCTTTCAATTTCGACCGTTTGAAACGGGACGGCATAGGACTGTCCGTCCGCCGTTACCGTCAATGGCGGCACGGTGTATTTTCCGGGCGCGCGGAAACAAAGACCGACTTCAATCGCCGTCCCGCCGCCGTTTTCCGCATATTTAAAACGGCGCAATGATTTAAAATCCACCGCCGCAGGAAGCTCCGGCATTTCCGCGCTGACTTCTTCCGCAACCGCCGCAGGAACCGTCAGGCGGAACATGCAATCCGTATCGGCGTAACGGGAATCGGAAAGGCACTCGACACAAAGCGTCTGCAAAAGCGGAAGGCCGCCTGATTCCGCCCACAGCTTTGCAGGCAGGGCGCACGCAAATCCTGCAATGCACACCGTCAATAATCCAAAGATGAACCGGAATTTTCTTCCGTCGCGCTGTTTTTCCATTGTTTTCTGTCCATCTCCTTGATCCGATTGAATACCGTCTCCTCCGCCGTATCGGGATTCTTTTGTTCAAAAACGCCGGCCCCGCCGCTGTTTTTCGTTCGCTGCCGCACGTACGCATCGTTTTGACTGATTTCAAGATTGATCTTCGCATCAATTTTGGAACCGTCGGCCTTCAGCGCCTGCCGAAAGCACCGCACCGCCGCTTCATAGTCGCCTTTTTTGTGCGCAATCAATCCTGCGTTATATGCGGCCGCATACGCGAGCGCCGGAGGAGCCGCATCGGAAATCATCGAAAACCGCTCCAACGCCGCCGGAAACTGATTTTGACTCATATACGTCAACGCAAGTCCGTACAGCGCATACTGTTCAAGCATTTTATCGCCGTTTACCGCCGCCGTATCGAGCGCCGAAAGATAGTCGGCAACGGCGGCATTGTAATCCTTTCGATACCACGCCCACGAACCGGAAAGCACCGTCCGCGCGCCGGCAATTCGGCCGCCGGTACAGGAACTAAACACGAACACGCACAAAAATGTTACGCCTGCCGCCTTCTTTTTAAAAAGATGCCGCAAGCGGATCATATTCAATTCGGAGGCGACAAAATGCGCGGCATAAAAAAGAAGCGCGAGCGCCAAAAAAAGCCGATAACGCTTCACAGGACGCGCTTCATATGCAAAATCGCCCTGCGCCTCCCCCTGCCCTGCGCGCGCGCCTTCCGACCGGCCGAGCATTCCGAGCAGCTGCACGGCAGAGCCTTGTTCTGCCGCGTCGACATACAAAACGGCGTCGCCGACTGCCGCAAAGGCTGCATGTTTTTTCATCAACCGCGCCGCAATCTCTCTCATTTTCCGGCTCTGCAGGGCGGTCGCGACGCGCTTTCCGCTCCCGCCTGCGCGCACTTCAGTCCCTTTTTCCGTCCCAAAACCGATCAGCGCGGCCGACACGCCGGCTTTTACGCATTCATCAAGCGCCGCTTCAAGCTGCCCGTCCGTTTCATCGCCGTCGGTAAAAATCCAAATCGTTTTTGAAGCGTCCGACTGCGGCAGAAAGGAATGGAGCGCCGCCGTAACGCCCTTTCCGAGACTTGAACCGGCGGAGGCGACCAGCTGCGGGGATAAAGACGGCAGCAGTGCATCTAAAGCCGCCGCATCTTCCGTCATCGGAATGACATTTGCCCCGCTCCCCTTTGCAAGCGTTGCCGAAATAGAAGCGCCTTTCAGATGCGGCAGGAGCAGCGACGCATATTTTGCAGCGCTTTCGAGGCGGGAAAGCCCCGCGCTCCCGTCATCCGCCGTCATGCTGTACGAAATATCGAAGACAAAGGCGACCTCGCTCCCGCGCTGTGCAACGCGCTCAAGCGCCGTCCCCCATGAAATGCCCGCATACGCCGCAACAAGGCAGCTCCATGCCGCAGCCGTAAACAGCATCCGAAGCACAATCCGCTTCGCCGATGCCGGAGCTGCCGTCAACGCGGTGAGCATTAAACGGTCAAGCCGTTTTTTATACCGGTTGACCGACCACATAAGCAGCGGGATGACGGGCAGTAGTGCGTAAAATGCGTGCGGACGCTCGCACAAAAATGGCGCGCCCTCTCCAAAAATCATAAAAACGCCCCCAACGCAACGCGTCGAATCACATACGACAGCGCAAAAAAGAGTGCGGCCGCCCCCGTCAGCGGCACGTATAACGCACGTTCGGCCGTCCGGGTGCGGTACGTCTGAACCGTCGCCTCATTGCGGCTGATAACCTTTAAGGCAAGGGACAAATCTTCAAGCGAATGAACGGGAAAATAGCGGCCGCCTGCGGATTGCGCGATTTTTTTTAATTCGGCAGGATTAAAAGAAGCAGAAAGGTAGCCCGAATACGTTTTTCCCGTGTGCGGATCGCGGTATTCGATGGGGGCCGAACCCGCCGAACCGACGCCGATGGTATACAGCGTCATTCCATTTTGCACCGCAAGGCCTGCAGCCGTCTCCGGATGAATGGCGCCCGCATTATTTTCTCCGTCGGTGAGTAAAATGATGCATTTTTTCGGCGCGCCGGACGAAGCAAGGTGGAATACTGCGGCAGCAAGCCCGACGCCTAAGGCAGTCCCATCCCCCTTTGAGCCCAAAGCCGCTTCCGAAAGCGCATCGGCAAAGCATTTGGCATCGGCAGTCGGCGGGAGTGCAAGCGCTGCGTCTTCCGCCATCGTAACTAACCCGTATGCGTAGCCCGGATTTTCCCCGGCCAGCGCGCGGATCGCCTGTTTTGCCGCCTCAATCCGCGTCATTCCCGACACATCGCGCGCCGCCATCGACGGGCTGACGTCGAGCACAAAGATAACGTCCGTTCCCCGCGACGTGTACACCCGCTCCGTTTGCAGCAACACGGGATCGGCAAAGGCCGTTACCGCCGCGCAAAATCCCGCCGCGTTCAGCGCTTTCGTAAGCGCCGACATCGTTTTCCGCGCATGCGCATGCCACTCAAATCCACGCCCGTCCCAATCGCACAAAAGGAGCGGAACGGCAGGGCGGATAAATAAACCGCTTTTTCGGAGCAGCAATACAATCGGAATAAAGCCGAACAGCAAAAAGGCGGCCGGATTATGAAAGCTCAGCACGAGCGCCCCCTCCCCTTTCCGTCGAATGCGCCGATCGCCTCTTTTAAAGAAGCGACGAGCGCCTCCCGTTCTCCGTCCTGAAAAAGTGCCGCAAACAGATGGAGCGGCGCCCGTTCCGAATCGGCGGAGCCTTTTGCAAAGCGGATATAGTCCGTCCGAATGAAAAAAGCAGTTACCGCCTCCGCCGCATCCCCGCGCGCGCCGTCAAGAAAACCGCCTGAAGCCGCTTCAAAGGCCGCCGGCAATTCGGCAGCGGTAAGCGCAGTAAAATCGCGCCCGAAGCGCACCGTCAAATACGAACGCATAATCCGCTGCGCATCGAAGCAAAACGATGCGTCATCGTGCGCCCCCGCCGTTTTCAAAAGCTTTTTCAGCCGCCGCACCGTCTTTCCGGCATTCCGCCGGTATTTTGAGCGGGCGCGGCGCACGGCAAGCGCGCTCAAAAAGGATGCGCGGGAAGCGAACAGTTTTACGGAAGCGGCAACGGCAGCGAGCGCAAGCAGCGCGCACGCATAAAGCGCATAGAGCGTACCGGGTAAAAGCTGGGGCGGAAGCATTCCGCGCATCGCATCCCCTTCGGACAAAAGCGAATCGACGGAAAACGGCTGCGGATCTAAGATGAACAGCGCGCGCTCCGGAGCGTTTGCAGCCTCCGGCAGCTTCAGCGGCGGAATGTCGATTTCTCCCGTCCGCCACGGCACAACCGTCAACACTGCCGTGTAGGCGCCCCCATTCCGCTGCAAGGCCGCGGTTTTAAGCGTAAAGTCCGCCGTCTCTCCGTCCGGAATGAGCGCAGAAATTGAAAGCGCCTTTTCATCCCCTTCGTCAGCGGTAAAAAAATCGGCATCGGACGTAAATGCGCACCGAATTTCCGCCGTGTCCCCGACAAACAGTTTTTCCGGAAAGACCGATTGCGAAAGCGGCGCGGAAGCGAACAGCGGCAGCGCACACATAAGACACGGCAAAAAGGCCCTGCACTTCATCGCGTCCTCGCAGAAAAAAAAGCGGTAAGGGAGCGGACGGCACTTTCTTCCGTCGAAACGGAAAGAAACGAAGCGCCGTACCGCGCGCAAAGCGTTTGCAGCTGTTCCGTCCGCTTGTGGTACGCCGCACGCCACGCTGAACGAAAACGCTCCGATGAAAGCGGCAATTCCCGATGCGTCCCGCTTTCGATATCGAAAAAGGGAACCGTACCGACCGGCGGAAGTTCGTGCTCCGACGGATCGGAAATCCGGATGCAGGAAACTGTATGCGCCTGCACAAGGAGCTTAAACGGCTCCTCCCAGTGCGCGCTTCTAAAATCGGAAATAATAAAGATGAGCGAACGGTTCGTAAGCAGCGCTGAAGTGCCTTTGAGCGCCGTTTTGAGCGCGGATCCCTGTTTTATTTCCGAAACTTCATCGAGCCGGGAGAGCAGCAGCATCGTATGCCGGCGGCCGTATTTGGGGCGGCAGGAAAAGCGCATTGCGCCGTCAAAAAAAACTGCGCCGACGGGACTTCCGCACAGTTCTGCGGCAAGGACGATCAAGGCGGCGCATTCGGCGGCGGCAGCGTAGCGCACCTTTTCGTTTGAACCGGAAAACATCGATGCGGAGCGGTCGACAATCAAAAAAATCGGCACGTCGTGTTCTTCTTCAAAGACTTTTACAAAGGGACGCGCCATCCGCGCCGTAACGTTCCAATCGATTAGGCGGATATCATCGCCGCACAGGTATTCGCGCACGCCGCTCAATTCAATTCCTCTCCCCCGCACTAAGGAGCGGAATCCGCCCGATTTTATACCGTTTGAAATCTCAAGCGCGGCAAGATGCAGATGCGCCGCATGTTTTGACAGGGAATCCGTTGCGCCGGTAAGAAAGTGCCGCATAGTTTAAGGAGCCGGAATGGAATCAAGGATGTTGGAAATGATTGCGTCGGCCGTAATACCGTCGGCGGCCGCTTCGTAAGAAACCGAAATGCGGTGACGCAACACGGACGGCGCTTGCTCTTTCACGTCTTTCGGTAAAACGAAGGAGCGGCCGTCAAGCAGCGCGCGCGCCTTTACGCAGCGGAAGAGCGCAATCGCCGCGCGGGGAGATGCGCCGAAGGTAATAAAACGGGTCATATCATGCGCGGACGTTTTTTCCGACGGGCGGGTAACCGACACGATTTTTACGATATAATCGACGATTTTATCATCGCAGACGACTTTACCCAAAAGGGAGCGGAAAAAGCCGGTATGTTCCGCGCGGAAAATCCGGTTTACCGGCACGGAAGCGGCTTCCCCCATCGTTTTTACAATCCGCACTTCATCTTCATGCGACGGATATCCGAGCGTCAGCTTCATTAAAAAACGGTCGAGTTCGGCTTCCGGTAAGCCGTATGTGCCTTCATGATCGATGGGATTCTGCGTTGCAAGCACCAAAAACGGTTCCGGAAGCGGATACGTTTCTTCTCCGATAGTAACCTGCCCTTCTTCCATCGCTTCAAGCAGCGCGGACTGCACTTTTGCCGGTGCGCGGTTGATTTCATCGGCAAGAACGATATTTGAAAAAACAGGTCCCTTCCGCACCGAAAAAGAGCCGATCCGCTGATCGTAAATGAGCGTGCCCGACACATCGGCCGGCAGCAAGTCGGGCGTAAATTGAATCCGCTTAAACGAAAGCCCCAGTATTTCCGAAAAAGTTTTTACCGCAAGGGTTTTTGCAAGCCCCGGTACGCCTTCAAGCAGTACGTGGCCGCCGGCAATAAAGGCCGTAAGGAGCGCATCGACCACAGCCTCCTGCCCGATGAGGCGTTTGGCGGCTTCCGTCCGGCACTGCTGCATAAAGCGGCGGCACGCTTCAAAATCATCCGTATGTATATCGTTTCTTTCCATATCTTTAGTATTCGTATGATTGTAAGTCCGTTGATTCGGCACGCGGCGACTTCATTCCGCATATCCGCTCAGCGTGCGACGCAATACGCGTAAACGCATTTTTCATTGACAGCCTCCGACCATTTCAGAATAATCCACTCTATCATGTTACATCCTTTAGCACAAGAATTGAACGAAACCTTAGGCGACACGGCCGCCGCTTCCCTTTTTTCGGATCTCGGACTCAGAATGTATTTTCCGAAAGGAATTATAGCGCAGGGAACGGAAGCGAAGGAATTTGCTAAAACCGCAAACGGCACTATCGGCATGGCCGTCATTAACGGGACTCCGGCCGTCCTGCAGTCGGTGCAAAAATATGCGCCTACCCTTTCTCCGCGGGAACTCGTCGCGTATGCGCCCACCGCAGGGCTCCCGGAATTGCGCAATATATGGAAGGAAAAACAGCTGATTAAAAATCCGCTGCTCAAAGATAAGAAGATGTCGCTTCCGGTTGTCGTCCCCGGCCTGACGGCAGGGCTTTCCTATATAATGGATTTGTTTATCGATGCGGACAAACCGCTCCTGTCTCCGAAGCCTTCATGGGACAACTACCCGCTGATTGCCGAAGCGCGGCGCGGCGCGGAACACCACACCTTTCCTCTGTTTGAAAACGGCCGCTTTTCAGTCTCCGCGCTTGAAAAGGCCGTAAAGGATGAGGCCGAACGCTACGGTACGGTGCGGCTGCTGCTTAATTTTCCGCAAAACCCGTCGGGATATAGTCCGACCGCTTTTGAAACGGCCGAAATTTGCCGCATCATCAAAGAGACGGCAGAAAGCGGCGCGCGGCTTTTGGTTATCAGCGACGATGCGTATTTCGGTCTGGCGTATGAAGATCCAATCGAATCCCAATCCCTGTTCGCCCACATTGCCGATCTCCATGAAAACGTCCTTGCGGTAAAAGCCGATGGCCCGACGAAGGAAGATTTTGCGTGGGGCTTCCGCTGCGGCTTTTTGACATTCGGCTGTAAAGGATTTTCGGAAACGCACTATGATGCGCTTGTCAAAAAGCTGATGGGCGTCATCCGCTCTTCGGTTTCCTGCGGCGCAACGCCGTCTCAAAACATTTTACTGAAGGCCTTTAAAGAATCGGGAAACGACGCCGAAAAAGAAACCTTGTACCGGATGCTCAAAGCGCGCTATCGGCTGGTGCGCGAGTTTGTCGATAACCGCAAAAGCGCCGTGCTCGAAGCGCTTCCGTTTAATTCCGGCTACTTTATGAGCTTTACCGTCAAAGGGATCGATGCCGAAACGCTCCGAAGCCGCCTCCTGCATGAAAGCGGCATCGGAAGCGTTTCGATCGATGCCGAAACGCTTCGGGTCGCTTTTTCAAGCATCGACGAAGATAAGATTCACGCCGTATACGAAAAAATCTACGACACAGCGGAGGCGCTCAGCCGTGCATAGACAAAAAGGCGCCATCGTTCCGGCGACGCTGATTTTTTCCCTGCTGCTTTTTGGGTGCGCTCAAAAAAAAAGCGGGCGTGTCGTCATCTGGAGCGACTGCAGCGAGTTTGCGCCCTACATAGAGCTGTTCAACAAGCGGCACAGCACAAAGGCGGTGCTCGTGTACAAGGCGAATCCGGCGCAGTCCTTGCCGCCCGACGCTTCGTCCTTACCGCCGGACATTATCGTCGGCCCCTACCTTTTCCATGATAAGGCCAAGCGGCAGTTTCGGAATCTCGATGACCTCTTTGACCGCCACGACCTCAAAACGGAAGATTTTTATCCGCTCTTGCTTGATTCGGGAAAAATCGGCGGGAAAACCTACCTTTTGCCGGTCAGCTTTAATCTTCCCGTATTTATTTTTTCCAAAGAAAACGACTATTTAATAGAAGATAAATACACGCTTTCGCTTGAACAGGTTAGAAAAGCGGGGGCTCTCTTCAATAAAAAGACGAGTAAAGGGCTTTTTTCGCAGATTGGATTTGCGCCGCAAAGCAGCGAGCGTTTTTTGTATACGACATTGAAAATGCACGGCGCGGCATTCAGCCGGACAAAAAATGCGCTCCTTTCGTGGGATGAAAGTGCGCTCGACGCATCCCTCCGCTTCCTCAAGGAATGGATCACCGCAGAAAACGAATCCGTGCAAAAAGAAAGTGACTTTGTTTATAAATATCTGTCCGTTACCGACGACAAACGCGTTACCTCCGGAAGAACGCTCTTGGCCTTTACGACCAGCGACCGCCTCTTTCAGCTGGCGCCGGAGCGGCTGGCAAAACTCGATTTCCGCTGGCTCCAAAACGGCGGCGCCATTCCGATTGAAGATTCATTCGTGATGCTCGGCCTTGCGCGCGGCGCCAAAAACCGGCAGGGCGCGTCGGAATTTATTTCGTGGTTTTTTAACGTAGCCGTACAAGAGGAATTAATTGAACGCCGAAAATCGACCAACCTTGACATACCGGCATTCGGCATTGCCGGAGGCTTTTCATCGCTACAGGAAATCAACGAGCACATCTTGCCGCTCTCCTGCACGGCGCTGCTGACGAACATTCCGAAAGGAGACGTATTCAGCATGCCCTCCCCAAAACCGCCGCAGTGGGAAAAGATAAAATACGCAGTCGTTATTCCGTACATAAAAGATGCCCTGCTAGGCGCCGAAGACAAAAAAATCGTTCCGCTTGCCGAACGCTACGAAGAATGGCAGAAAACGGCGGGGGCATACTAAACAAAAAGTGGGTGCGTGCGCAATGCGTGAAAGGTTTGCAGAACGGAACGCTTTGATTATCTGGAGCACACGCCTTTCTTAAAAAATGCGCGGAAGCCGGGTACGGAAAGAAAAGCACACTCTTTTACGGAGTATTTTCCACAATGCAGCCCGTAAAATCTGCCGAATGCGCTCACCGCCATCCCCTCACTTTCCGCTTTTCGCAGCCGATACGGAAACCGTCGTCCGTCCGCCGGTAATCAAACCGAAGAAGCGCGGACTAATCTTTTGCAGCATGATTCCGGCTCCCGTTCCGATCAAAACGGTTAGGATGCTGACGCCGAAATATTCAAATATGCAGAAAAACTGATTTTTCATCGGGAAGATACGAAGCCAGGTTTTCTGGATTGTGTATTCCAGGTGCGGGGCATGAACAGCGAATAGAAAGAACGAGAAACTTGCAAGATAAGAAGCAGCCGCAAAAACTTTTCTATGCGCGATAATGACGCCAGATAGTTTTAGTAAAACTATGCAAGAGGAGAAAACCATAAGCCAATATGCAGTCGATTTCGGCAGAAAAAAATACCATGTGATAAAAAAACTCAAGAAAAATACAAGAATACTTTCCGCCCATCCGATTTTATCGATTTTTTCAAACAGCGGAATATCATACAGTCCCCAATATAAACCGAGCGAATAATAAAATAATGCTTGCGTTTCTACAAAATACACGCTCACGGGAATTATATAAATGGAGGAAATAGCAAACAAAAAAGAGGCGGGATATTTTCGGATAAAAAAATTGAGAATCGGAGAAATGATGATCAAAATCAGTAAATCACGGAGAAACCAAAATTGAAATACGATGCGGGGAGTATTTGTCCTAACAGATGAAAACTCGTGGTATCCCAAAACATTGTGAAGCCAGTCTATTGCCGACCACTGCAAAAAGGTATCGTCCGGGGTGCTGTACACATATCTTAAAAACAAGAATCCTACCGTATAAATCTATGTATTATAATAAATTAAGGTGTACTATGTTTAAAACGCTAAATCCTTGTGATAAAAGGATTTAACTACTGGAAACTTTCAAAGTAGAAACTACCTATCTAGTTACTATATTTTAACTGGAAAACCTTGTAAATATGCAGGTTTACAGGATAGCAATAACAAGAAAGGCCAAATCCTTCTTGAATCAATTATCCGTGATAAAAGTATCGAAGGTATAACGGTTATTATATCAAATTATGTACCCGAAGGAACCATTATCGGGGATGATTTATCTAATTATGCAGTTGGTATAGCTGAAGAACTTGAAATCACACCAAAAACAGTTTCTGGAAGTTTAGCTAAGACATTTGACGCAAGTTTCTATGTAGCAGGCAAGCCTATTGTAGCAAAAGATTTCTACATTTTGAAAGTGTAAGGTAAGTAGCTGAAAGAATTGAAGCTACCTTCAGTAAAGGCAGATTTATAGAATAAATCTACTAATTATAGAAGCAGACTTAAAAAAACAGATTTAAGCGTAAATCTGCTAACCTATCGCAATCAGTGTCATGTATTTTAAGAGCAAATCCTTTCATGGGGTTTGCCTTTTTTAATTACACTAATTACTTAGAAATTTTTATAAATGAAAGAAGAAAACATTTTTCTATTTATAATATTTGGTATTTTTTTAGTTACTGCCATTATAGGTCTTATTTCAGTCTATAAGGATGATAAAAGGAGAAAAGAAGAAGATTAAAGAATGCTTGAAGGAAGGAAGG